>CBFCWS010000096.1:0-9317 GCA_965601765.1 uncultured Ilumatobacter sp.
CGAGATGGCCATCCTCGACCGGCGGCACGCACACCCCCGCTCGGCCACCGCCCGCGCGAGCGCTGACACGCTGCTCGCCGAGGTCGACCAGGAGCGCTTCTTGCGGCTGGTGAAGCTCAACCCGTTGTTCGCGCTGACCGTGATGAACCGTCTGGCCGACCGTCTCCGCCGCGGCTGGTGACGCGCGACCGACCCTGATCCGGGGAGCTTCGCCACCGTCGCGCCGGCGCGCCCGAGGGTGATGCCGGTGCCGTCAGCTGATCAGCCGGTTGATCGCCCGGAGCCGCTGCGCGGCCGTGGACAACAGGTTGATCCCGAGCTGGGGCTCGGTGCGGATCGCCTCCACCAGGTTCTCACCGCTGAACGCGAGGACGTCGAGATCGTCGATCGCGGTGACCGTCGCGCTCCGCGGCTCGCCGTCGAAAGGCGACAGCTCGCCCACCGCGGTGCCGGCGCCGACGTTTCCGAGCGGCGTGCCGCCGACGGACACCTCGGCCGTGCCACCCAGCACGACCCACCACGCGTCGCCGTCGTCGCCCTCCCGGCACAGCGCCTCACCGCTCTCGACCGTCGAGCGGCCCTCGACGGCGTCGGCGATCAGGCCGAGCTGCCGCTTGTCGCAGTTCTTGAAGGTCCCGATCTTGCCGAGGGCCTCCAGCACCAGTACTCGGTCGTATCCAGCAGTTGCCACAGTGGTCCCCTCTCGCCTCAGCATCCGGTGGCAGACGCGGACGAGAAACTACCAGCGGTCGTCGCGCCGGTCGAGTTGCAGCGCCCCGAAGCTACGAGCCCCCCTGGTCGGGTCCCCACTGCTGGCCTCCTCGCTTCACGTTGCGGACACGGCCGCCGTGCGAGGCGCTCGCGGGGCCGATGGCATCGGCACCGAACCGGTCGCGGATCGCATCGAGGGTCGCACCGGTCGCATCGGGTTCGAACCCGGTGACGGCCTCGTCGAGGGTGAGCTGGTGGAACACCGGGCCCAGGTTGGAACCCGAGACGCCGAGCAGCCGCACGCCGGGCGACGGATCGACCTCTTCGATGATCGGGCCGAGTGCGGCGACGATGCGGTCGGCCTCGTCGACCGGCTCGCCCACCGTCACCGACCTGGTGATCGTGCGGAACCCGTCGGAGTACCTGACCTTCAGCGTGAGCGTCCGAGCACCGACCTCGGCACGTCGCAGGCGCGCGGCCACGGCGTCGGCCAGGTGGACGATCTTGGTCCGCATCTCCGACGCCAGGTGGACGTCGGTCGGGTAGGTCTCCTCGTGGCCGATCGACTTCGGGTCGCGGTCGACCTCGACCGGACGGGCGTCCTCGGTGCGGGCGAGCGCGAGCAGGTGCGTGCCCGCCGCCCGGCCGAGCGCGCCCACGACGATGCGCTCGTCGAGCACGGCGAGGTCGCCGACGGTCCGCACACCGAGCCGTTCGAGCTTCTCGAGCGTCTTCGGCCCGACGCCCCACAGCCTCGAGACCGGCAGCGGGTGCAGGAACGCGACCTCCTCACCGGGACGGACCTCGACGACGCCGAGACCGGGTTCGATCCGATCGGGGAGCGCGTGCGGCTTGGCCTCGACCGATGCGAGCTTGGCGAGGAACTTGTTCGGTGCCACGCCGACCGAGCACGAGAGCTCGAGCTCGACCTGCACGTCGCGACGGATGAGGTGTGCGATGTGGATCCCGTCGCCGAACAGGCGCGTCGCGCCACTCACGTCGAGGAACGCCTCGTCGAGCGCGAGCGGTTCGATCAGCGGGGTGTAGCGGGCGAAGATCGCATGCACGTCGCGGCTGACCTCGGCGTACAGCTCGTGGTCACCGGGCAGGAAGATCGCGTGCGGGCACCGTCGGCGCGCGATCGACGAGGCGAGCGCCGAGTGCACGCCGTACCGCCGCGCCTCGTAGCTCGCGGCGGCGACGACGCCGCGGTTGCCCGTCCCCCCGACCACCACCGGCTGGCCGCGCAGCTCCGGCCGCCGCCGCAGCTCGACCGACACGTAGAACGCATCCATGTCGACGTGGAGCACGGTGCGGTGACCCGGGGGCACGGGCTCACGCTACGTCGATCACGGTGTCACCCGGTCGAATCGCACCCACCGCGTGCGGACGGTCGCTGAACCAGCCATAGCCTCGGACTCGATGAGCGACACACGGGCCGCCGACGGCTCGACGGCGAGCTGGGATCGGGAGACGCTCCCGGAGGGCGACGACAAGCGGCAGGCCGTGCGCGACATGTTCGACGCGATCGCACCGCGCTACGACCTGGTCAACCGGGTCATGACCTTCCGGCTCGACACGCGATGGCGGCGGCGCACGGTCCGCGACCTGATGCTCCCGCCGGGGTCGGTCGTGCTCGACCTCGCGTCGGGAACCGGGGACCTGTGCATCGACCTGCGCGAGGCGGGGCACCGGCCGATCTCGATGGATCTCAGCTTCGGGATGCTCGCGGCCGACCGCTCGGGCGCGCCCCGCGCCCAGGCCGACATCCTGCGCCTCCCGGTGCCTGACGACGGCGTCGACGGCGTCACGTGCGGCTTCGCCCTGCGCAACCTCGTCGACCTCGGGGCGTTCTTCGTGGAGCTGGCCCGGGTGGTGCGCCCCGGTGGGCGGATCGCGCTGCTCGACGTCGGCGTCCCGACCAACCCCGTCCTCCGGACCGGGAACGACGTGTACTTCGGCAGGATCGTGCCCAGGATCGGGGCGCTGCTGTCGGACGGCGCGGCCTACCGCTACCTGCCACGGAGCGTCGCCTACCTGCCCGAGCCGGACGAGCTCGTCGCGATGCTCGTCGGGGCCGGCTTCACCGATGCCCGGCACCGCCTCCTCTCGGGCGGGCTCACGCAGCAGCTGACCGGCACCCGCGGATGACGACCTCCCCTCCCCCGTTCCGGTTCGCGATCCAGGGAGGCCCGTTCGGCGACCCGGCCGCCCTCGCCGAGCACGCCCGCAGGGTCGAAGCCCTAGGGTACGACGAGCTGTACTCCGCCGATCACATCGGCGGCGTCGACCCGTTCGCTCCCCTGCTCGCCGCCGCGCTGGCGACCGACGGGCTGCGCATCGGCCCGCTCGTGATCAACAACGAGCTGCACCATCCGGTCCTGCTCGCCCGGACGGCGGCGACCATCGACCGGCTGACCGGTGGTCGGCTCGTGCTCGGGATGGGCACCGGCTACCAGCAATCGGAGCACGATGCGATCGGATCCCCCATCCGGCCGCCGGGCCCCCGGGTCGACCGGTTCGCGGAGTCGCTCGCGATCCTGCGCTCGCTCTTCGACTCCGGTAGCGCCGGTCACGCCGGCGAGCACCTCGACGTCCACCTCGACGACCTCGGCGTGCGGCCGGTCCAGGACCGGCTCCCCGTGCTGATCGGCGGGCACGGCCGACGCGTCGTCGGCGTGGCCGGCCGGTTCGCCGACATCTACCAGTTCACGGGTCTCACCCACGCCGCGGACGGCACGGTCGCGCCGGGTGGTTTCGGCATGGACGACCTGCGCCGGCGGGCGGCCTGGCTGAGTGATGCCGCAGCCGGCCGCCGGATCGAGCGCTCGGCGCTGGTGCAGTTCACCGCCGTCGCCGATCGGGCCCCGTCACCGGACGACCTCGCCGACCGCTTCGGGCTCGCTGCGGACACGCTCGCCGAATCCCCGTTCGTCCTCACCGGTCCGGTCGAGCAGATCGTCGACCAGCTCGAGCGGACCCGGGAGGAGCTCGGCATCAGCCACATCGTCGTCCGCGACCCCGACGGCTTCGCCCCGGTGGTCGACCGGCTGCGAGGACGCTGAACGGCAGCGCCGTCCCGGCTCACCTCGTGACGGTAGCGGGATCGCAGTTCGAGCCGCAGACGACGGCGACGACACGTTCGGACGGATCGGGTACGTAGCGGCCCGATCGCAGCGCGGCCCACGCCGCCGCACCGCCGGGTTCGACGACCAGCCGGGTACGTCGCCACAGATCGCGTTGCGCGTCCCGGATCGCGTCGTCGGTGACGACGACGGCATCGTCGACGAACCGCTCGACGAGCTCCCACGCGAGGTCGCCGAGCCGCGGTGCGCCGAGCGAGTCGGCGGCGACTCCGGCGACCTCGACGTCGACCGGCCGACCGGCGGCGAGGGCCTGACGAAGGCACTGCGACCGCTCGGGTTCGACGCTGACGATCTTGACCCGATCGCCGAACCAGGCGGCCTGGCCGGCGATCAGCCCTCCTCCCCCGCAGGCCACCAGGATCGTGTCGAACCCGATCCCCTCCACGTCGAGCTCCCGACCCATCGTCCCCTGCCCGGCGATCGTGTGCGGGTGCTCGTAGGGGTGGACGGGCGTCGCACCGGTGGTCGCCTGGCGCCGGTCGGCCGCTCGCTGGGCGTCGGCGTAGTAGCCGTCGACGACCGTCACCGACGCCCCGAACGACTCGATCGACGCACGCTTGATCTCGGGCGACGTCGACGGCATGAACACCTCCGCCCGGATGCCGAGGTCGGCAGCCACCGCAGCGACGGCCACGCCGTGGTTCCCGCCGCTGGCGGCGATGATGCCCGCCGGCGGGATCTCAGCGGCCGCCAGCACGCGGTTGAACGCACCGCGCGGCTTGAACGAGCCGGCCAGCTGGAGCAGCTCGAGCTTGAGCACGACACCGTCGAGCTCGAGCGTCGGCGTCCGCCGGACGTGGCTCCGGATGCGGGACTCGGCACGTTCGACGTCGTCGGGGTTCACGCAGGCGATCGTAGAGTGCATCCATGGCAGCGACGGCGGCCCCGCTCACCATCGAGATCTGGTCGGATGTCGTGTGCCCGTGGTGCTACATCGGCAAGCGCCGCTTCGAGCGCGCACTCGCACGGCTCGGCGACGACCCCGACCTCGACGTCGATCCCGACACCGACATCTACGTCAGCTACCGCGCCTTCCAGCTCGACCCGACCGCCCCGCCCGGCGTCAGCCAGTCCGTCGTCGACGCCTACGCCGAGAAGTTCGGTGGGGTGGAGCGCGCCCGCGTCATCATGGATCAGGTCACCACGGCGGCCGCAGGCGACGGCATCGAGTTCCGGCTCGACATCGCCCGGCGTTCCAACACCCTGCTCGCGCACCGCCTGCTGTGGTGGGCCGAGCAGGAGACGTCGCCCGTCACGCAGACGGCGCTCAACGAGGCGATCCTCCGGGCCTACTTCGTCGAGGGTCGCGACGTCGGCGACCCGACGGTGCTCGCCGACGTGGCGGCGTCGGTCGACGCCGAGCGAGACGAGGTCGCCGGCTTCCTCGCCGGCGACGGCGGGCGATCGGAGGTCGCCGAACAGCTCGAGCGGGCTGCCGACCTCGGCATCACGGCGGTCCCGACCTTCGTCGTGAACGGCCGGTGGGGCATCCCCGGCGCCCAGGACAGCGACACCTTCGAGCGACTGCTCCGCCGACTCCTGACGACGGGCGGCTGACGCTCGGACGCTTGCCGGGTCAGCCGAGCGCGAGGCCGACGGCGAACAGCGCTCCGAACACCATCTGGGTTCGCCCGGTCTCGCCGAGCACGGGGATCAGGTCCGGACCGGATGCGCCGTCGAGCACCGCGCGGATGGGATCGCGTGCGACCCGCAGGCCGAACAGCGCCAACAGCGCCCACGGTCGCCAGCCGCCGCAGACGGCGACGCACAGGAAGGCGCCGACGACGAGCCCGACGTAGAGACGCCGGGTGCGCTCGTCGCCGAGACGAACCGCCAGCGTGAGCTTCCCGGCGGCGCGGTCGGTCGACAGGTCGCGGAGGTTGTTGACCACGAGCAGTGCGCAGGCGAGCATCCCGACGGCGACCGCGGCCGGCCACGTGACCGCCGGGATCCCGAGGCCGGCGACATAGGTGGTGCCGGCAGTCGCAACCAGCCCGAAGAAGACGAACACGAACAACTCCCCCAGCCCGAGGTAGCCGTACGGCTTCGGCCCACCCGTGTACCCCCACGAGGCCAGCAGCGCGCCGGCCCCGATCGCGAGCAGCCACCACGACGTCGTCGCCGCCAGCACGAGACCGAGCACCGCCGCCAGACCGAGCGACGCGAGCGCGGCGGTGCGCACGGCAGCCGGGGCGGCGGCGCCGCTCGCCACCAGGCGCACCGGCCCGACACGGGCGTCGTCGGTGCCGCGCACGCCGTCGGAGTAGTCGTTGGCGTAGTTGACGCCGATCTGGAGCAGCAACGACACACCGAGCGCGGTGACGACCCGCCACCACACCACGCCGTCGCCGACGCCGTCGCCGAGCGCTTCGCCGGTCGCGCCGATGCCCGCCGCGACGCCCGCCCCGACGGCGACGGGCACCACCGCGGCGGGGAGTGTGCGCGGACGCGCGCCCTGCACCCACGCCGACAGAGGGGTTCGAGGCGGGTCGGTGGCGGTCGACATGGTTGGGCCATGATGGGCCGATGGCAGAGCTCTGGCAACTGGGAGCGGGAGAACTGGCGAACTCGATCGCGACCGGGGCGACGACGAGCCGGGCGGTCGTCGAGGCCCACCTCGCTCGCATCGACGCCGTCGACGGGTATCTGAACGCCGTCGTCCGGCGACTGGACGACGATGCGCTGGCGGCTGCGGACGAGGCCGACGCCGCCGTCGCCGCGGGTGGCCCCCTCGGCCCGCTCCACGGCGTGCCGATCACGGTCAAGGAGAACATCGACCTCGCCGGGAGCCCGACGACGCAGGGTCTGCCCGTGCTGGCGGAGGCGATCGCCACGGTCGATGCGCCCACGGTCGAGCGGATGCGTGCCGCGGGAGCCATCCCGATCGCCCGGACGAACATGCCCGACCTCGGGCTCCGGGTCCACACTCGCAGCGCGCTGCACGGACTCACCCGCAATCCGTGGCACCCCGGGGTCACCGCCGGTGGATCGAGTGGTGGCGAGGCCAGCGCGCTCGCGTCCGGGATGAGCCCGCTCGGACTGGGCAACGACATCGGTGGCTCGCTGCGCAACCCTGCCCACTGCTGCGGGATCGCGTCGATCAAGCCGACGCTCGGCGTCATCCCCGTCGCCACGGAGATCCCGCCCGAGGATCTGCTCCTCGCCGCTCAGCAGATGCTGGTCGAGGGTCCGATGGCGCGCCGGGTCGCCGACCTGCGGACCGCGTTCGGGGTGCTCGCCGGTCGCCACGTCCGCGACCCGCGCTCGGTGAGTGCCGAGATCGACGACCTCGCCGCGGGCGAGACGCTGACGATCGCCGTGCTCGCCGACCCGCCGGGCGGTGAGACGCACCCGGGCATCGCGGCCGCGGTCCGGCGAGCCGCCGACATCTGCGCCGACGCCGGCCATCGCGTCGTCGAGGCGACCCCGCCCGACTACGAGCGCACGATCGAGATGTGGTCGCGGCTGCTGATCGCCGACCTGTCCGTGCAACGCCCGGTCCTGGAGGCGGTCGCGTCGGCGGAAGCGATCGCGTGCATCGACATCCTGGTCGGCTTCTGGCCGCCGCCGTCGCTCGCCGGGGCGGCCGAAGTGCAGGCGACCCGCTTCCGCCTGATGCGCGAGTGGTCGGCGTTCTTCGCACAGCACCCCGTCCTGCTGTCGCCGACCTGGGCGCTGCCCGCCTTCGAGCACGACGTCGACGCGACCGAGGTGGCGGCCGATCGCCTGCGCGCCACGCTCCGGCCCGTGCTCGCCGCCAACCTCCTCGGGCTGCCGGCCGCCGTGGTTCCCTGCGGGCAGGCGGACGACCTGCCCGTCGGCGTGCAGGTGATCGGCGACCGGTTCACCGACCTGCGCTGCCTTGCGGTCGCGGAGCAGATCGAGCGGACCGCCGGCGTCCCGACGCCGATCGATCCGGTCACCGGCTCGGCCTGACGCCGCTCGGTGGCACGACGGCCGGCTGCCGAGACCGAGCCGCGATCAGCCCGTCACCCCGTGGCCGCCGTCGACCACGAAGGTCTCGCCCGTGATCCACGCAGACCGATCCGAGGCGAGGAAGACGGCGAGGTGGGCGATGTCGTCCGGCTCACCGATCCGCCCGAGCGGCAGGGATCGTGCGAGGTCCTCGCCGTGGTCGGCGACGAGCAGCGCCGAGAAGTCGGTCGCGACGAGGCCCGGCGCGATGCCGACCACACGGGTCGGGCCGATCTCGCGTGCCAGCTGGCGGGTCTGGTGGATGAGCGCCGCCTTGGCCATGTTGTACACGCCCAGCCCCTCCCCGACCCGCACGCCACCCACCGAGGCGATGTTGACGATCACACCCGGGAGCTCGGCGAACGCCCGCCGGTGTGCAGCGGCCGACCAGAACAGCGGGCCCCGCAGGTTGACGTCCATCGTCTTGTCGTAGCGCTCGACGTCGACCTCGAGGGTCGGGCCGAAGTACGGGTTGGTCGCCGCGTTGTTGACGAGGACGTCGAGCCGCCCGAACCGCTCGATCGTGGCGGCGACGCAGGCATCGGCCACGTCGACGTCGCCGGCGTTGCCGGCGTACACCGCTGTGCTGTCGACGTCGCCGATCTCGGCCGCGGTCGCCTCGAGCCGGTCGAGCTTGCGCGACGAGAGCATCACCTGCGCCCCCGACGCCACCATGTGTGCCGCGATCGCCTTGCCGATGCCGCGTGACGCACCGGTCACCAGCGCGACCTTGCCGTCGAGTCGAACGTCCATGTGGGCAACGTAGCGCTGCGCACCGACGAGCACCGAGGAGTCGTACCAGGACGGGTCGACGGGCCGGGAGGCGTGAGCGATGTGCGTGCTGTGAGCGGTATCGGGCGATCGGGCGCCGGCCATGAACATGCCGTTGCAGCTCGACGGCCATGTCGTCTGCCCTCGTCTCCAGGCCCGCACGGCGGTGTTCCGCAGACGACAAGGACTGGTTGGTTCGTTGTTCACCTGCTGGTCACTCACCCTTCGGTTGGTCGGTGACCAACGGCCCTGGCCGGGCACGCGGCGACGTGGTCTCGTCGTTTGAATGGGAGCAACGTACGACATCATCGTGGTGGGTACCGACGGATCACCGCATGGCGACGAGGCGGTCCGTGCAGCCGGCGAGCTGGCGAAGGCCCTCGGCAGCAGCAAGGTGCACGTCGTCACCGGCGCCCACCCGATCTCGCGTACCGAATGGCAGAAGACGCTCCAGCAGTTGCCACCGGAGTTCTGGGATGCGGTCGATCTGCACGAGGACAGCTGGAAGGTGCTCCACGACGCGACGCAGGTGCTCGGCGACGACTTCGGTGTCGAGGTCGAGGAGCACATGGTCGAGGAGCGCCCGGCGGACGCGATCATCGGTGTGGCCGAGCGAGAGCACGCCGACCTGATCGTTGTCGGGTCGCGGGGCCGCGGACTTGGCGGCCGGGCGTTCCTCGGCAGCGTGTCGACCAGAGTTGCGCACCACGCCCC
>CBFCWS010000097.1:0-9301 GCA_965601765.1 uncultured Ilumatobacter sp.
TTCGTCTGCGGGTTCCACGTCACCTTCATCGCCACCTACCTGCCGCGCCACGGCGACGACCTCGGACACGCGAGCGCGGCGGCGATCGCGCTGTCGTTGATCGGGTTGTTCAACGTCGTGGGTTCGCTCGCCGCCGGCTGGCTCGGCCAGCGCCACAGCAAGACCCACCTGCTCGCCGGCATCTACGGCGTGCGCGCCACGGTGATCGCCGGGTACATGCTCGTTCCGCCGAGCGGTGCCGTCACGATCGTCTTCGGTGCGCTGATCGGTGTGCTCTGGCTGTCGACCGTCCCGCTGACGTCGGCGATGGTCACCGAGCAGTTCGGCACCCGTCACGCCGGTGCGCTCTTCGGCGTCGTGTTCCTGTCGCACCAGGTCGGCGCACTCGCCGGCGCGCTGAGCGGCGGATCGCTCTACGACGCGACGGGCTCCTACGACGTCGTCTGGTGGATCGCGGTCGCGCTCGGTGTCGCTGCTGCCGCCGCCCACCTCTCGATCAGCGACGGCCCGATCCTCCCGTCCGCGGTCGCTCGCGCGCCGGGTCGGCGCTGGGCGTTCGGTGGTGCGTCCGTCGTTCTCGTCGCGTCGGCGCTGACCGTCGCCACGGTCGTCCACACCGACGACGCCGAGGCCGTCGCCCCCGCCTGGTGCGGCCCCGTGCGGACGTAGAGTGCCCAGCGTGACGCCGACCGATCTGCTGCCGCACCGACCGCCCTTCCTCTTCGTCGACGACATCGACGAGTTGGTCCCGGGCGAGTCGGCTCGGGGCCGATGGCGGCTCACCGGGGACGAGTGGTTCTTCGCCGGTCACTTCCCCGGCCGGCCGACGCTGCCCGGCGTGTTGATGTGCGAGGCGATCGCGCAGGTGGGTGCGCTCGCGGTGCTCGCCGACGAGCGCTACGCGGGCAAGCTGCCCCTCTTCGGTGGGATGGACAGGGCCAGGTTCCGCCGTCAGGTCGTGCCCGGTGACGAGTTGATCCTCACCTGCGAGATGGGGCGATTGTCCGCCCGTGCCGGCAAGGGGAGCGGTCGAGCTGTGGTCGGCGACGAGGTCGCGTGCGAGTCGGCGCTGATGTTCGTGATCGCCGACGCCGGTTGAGCCCACCCGACCGCGCCGAACGCGCGGTTGGATCGGGCTCTGCTGGATCGGGCTCTGCTGATCGGGCTCGGAGGTGGTCGCCGGCCCGGCGGCGGATCAGGCCGGGGCCAGGATGATCGACCCGTTGTGGCCGCCGAAGCCGAAGTTGTTCGACAGCGTGGGGCCGGGCTCCCAGAGGCGCGGCGCGCCCATCACGACATCGATCGACATGTCGTCGTCGAGCACCTTGGTGTTCGCGGTCGGCGGGATCAGGCGATGCTGCATCGAGAGGATGACCGCCGCTGCTTCGAGTGCGCCGGCGGCGCCGAGCGCGTGCCCGGTCACCCCCTTGGTCGAAACCACGGGCACCGAGTCGGCGCCGAAGACCTCGGCGATCGCCGCTGCCTCGGCGGCGTCGTTGAGGGGGGTGCTCGTGCCGTGGGCGTTGATCTGGCGGATTCCGCCCGGCTCGAGTCCGGCGTCGTCGAGTGCCAGGCGCATGCACGCGATCGCTCCCACGCCGCCCGGTGACGGCGCGGTGATGTGGTGAGCGTCGGCGTTGCTGCCGCCGCCGAGGATCTCCGCGAGCACGGTCGCACCCCGAGCCTCGGCCGATTCGGCGGTCTCCAGGACGAAGGCCGCCGCACCCTCGCCCATGACGAACCCGTCCCGATCGCGGTCGAACGGCCGGCTCGTCCCCGACGAGGACAGCGCCGTCATGTTCCCGAACCCGGCGAGCGCGGTCACGGTCGCCGAGTGCTCCGTGCCGCCCGCGACGATGGCGTCGGCCAGGCCCCATGCGATGAGGCGGGCGGCGTACACCAGTGCGTGGGTGCCCGCCGCGCAGGCCGTGCAGATGGTCTCGTTCGGACCCTGCAGTCCGAATCGCATCGACACCGCGGCTCCCGAGGCGTTGGCCATGATCATCGGGACGAGGAACGGCGAGACCCGTCGCTCGCCGCGCTCGATACGCGTGGTGATCTGCTCTTCGAGGGTGTGGATGCCGCCGACGCCGGTCCCGAAGATGGTGCCGATCCGGGCGGGATCGAGCCCGAGATCCCCGGCCTGGTCGATCGCCTCGGTGGCGGCCGCGACCGCGAACTGCTCGCTGACGTCGGCTCGGCGCGCCTCCTTGGGGGATGCGTAGTAGGGGGTCGAATCCCACTCGTCGATCTCGGTCGACCGTCCGGCGTCGACGAGACCGGGTCCGAGCAGCCCGTCCCAGTAGGCGTCGCGGCCGAGGCCGCAGGGCGCGACGACGCCGAGGCCCGTGACGACGACGCGTCGGTCTCCGCGCATCAGCGGATCAGAGCTTGTCGGCGATCAGGTCGTAGGCCTGGCCGACCGTCTCGATGCCCTCGAGCTCCTCCTCGGGGACCTCGACACCGAACTCCTCTTCGAGCGCCATGACGAGCTCGACGAGGTCGAGGCTGTCGGCATCGAGGTCGTCGCCGAACTTGGCGTCAGGGGTCACCTGCTCCTCGGACACCGAGAGCACTTCGACCGCGCACTTCTGGAAGCGGCTGAACAGTTCCTGGTCCATCTGGGATTCTCCTTGGTCTGGTTGATCGGACGTTCGCGTCGAGCGACCTGTGAGTGTACGGACCTCGCCGGACTACGACGTGCAAGGACGGTCAGTGGCCCATGCCGAGGCCCCCGTCGACGGGGATGACCGCACCGGTAATGTAC
This sequence comes from uncultured Ilumatobacter sp., assembly GCA_965601765.1. Lineage (GTDB taxonomy): Bacteria > Actinomycetota > Acidimicrobiia > Acidimicrobiales > Ilumatobacteraceae > Ilumatobacter. The sequence goes on from CBFCWS010000097.1 coordinate 2,768, forward strand.
GCGGCGTCGTCGGATGCGAGGAAGGCGACGACCCCGGCGATCTCCTCGGGAGTCGCCGCCCGCTGGAGCGGCACCGCGGCGACGATGTCGGCCAGGCGGTCGTCTCCGAGCGCGGCGGTCATGTCGGTCTGGACGGGTCCGGGCGCGACGACGTTGACCGTGATGCCCCGCGAGCCGAGCTCGCGGGCGAGCGATCGAGCGAGTCCCACGAGGCCGGCCTTCGACGCGGCGTAGTTGGACTGACCGGCGGCGCCGAGCATGCCGACCACGGACGACATCAACACGATGCGTCCGCTGCGTGCCCGCAGCATGCTGCGTGCCGCCCGCTTGGTGACCCGGTACGAGGCGGTCAGGTTGGCGTCGAGCACGCTCGCGAAGTCGTCCTCGCTCATCCGGAGCAGGAGCCCGTCGCGCGTGACGCCGGCGTTGGAGACCAGCACCTCGACACCACGCCCGAACTCCTCTTCGACCGCAGCGAAGGCGGCGTCGACCTGGTCGGCGTCGGTCACGTCGCACTGGACGCCGAACAGCCCCTCGGGCGGAGCGGACGAGAGGTAGGTGACCGCCACGTGGTCGCCGAGCTCGGCGAACCGTCGGGCGCACGCGAGCCCGATCCCCCGTGACCCCCCGGTCACCAGGACGACACGCCCGTGCGCCACCGTCAACCCCCCGCCCCTTCGGCTGCGCGGTCGGCGGCGCGGCGGGTTGCGGGGGAGAGCGGGTGGGTGATCACTCGCGACCCCAGCACATGATGGCGCTGGCGGCGGTCATGCCGCCGCCGAAGCCGACGAGGAGGACGAGGTCGTCGTAGGTGATCCGTCCGGTCTCGAGTGCGTCGACGAGCGCCAGGGGGATCGACGCCGACGACGTGTTGCCGTAGCGGTCGATCACGACCGAGGCCCGCTCGGGTGGGATGCCGAGCCGTTCGCATGCGGCGTCGATGATCCGGGTGTTGGCCTGGTGGGGAACCACCATCGCGATGTCGTCAGGGGTGACACCGGCGTGTGCCATCGACTTCTGGGCGGAGTCGACCATGATCCGGACGGCCCGCCGGAACACCTCCTTGCCCTCCATCCGGATGAACCCGCCGACCTCGGCGTTGAGGATCGGGAGCGCCGATCCGTCCGCGTCGAGATCCCACGCGATCAACTGGCCGGGACCGGGGACCGACTCGATGACGATGGCGCCGGCGGCGTCGGCGAAGAGGGGAGCGGTCGTGCGGTCGTCCCAGTCGATGATCCTGGACAGGGTGTCGGACCCGATGAGGAGGATGCGGTCGGCACCCATCGCGATCATGCCGTGGGCCTGCACCAGCGAGTAGACGAACCCGGAGCACGCTGCGTTGAGATCGAACGCGCCGCAGCTCAACCCGAGCTCGTGCTGGATCGCCGTCGAGGTGCCCCACTGCTGGTCGGGCGTGGTCGTCGAGACGACCAGCGCGTCGATGCGCTCCGGCGTGAGACCCGCCATGTCGAGCGCACGCTGGCCCGCCTCGACGCCGAGGCCGATCGTCGTCCCGCCGATGTGGCGCTGCGCGATGCCCGTCCGCGTCCGGATCCACTCGTCGCTGGTGTCCATCGTCGCCGCGAGCTCTTCGTTGGTGACGACCTTCGGCGGGACCGCGATGCCCCATCCGGAGATCACACCTCCCTTGGCTCCTGGTCGAACGGCTGGCATCGGGGGTCCTCCTGGGTTGGTCGACTCAGCTGCTGCGCAGCCACGCGATGGGTTGGCGGGCGGTGACGCGCTCGGTGTCGAGTGCGATGAAGCTCTGGAGCGACCCGGCGAAGGGCGAACGCACCTCGTACTCGCCGACGTGGCCGACGAGATCGCCGACGGCGATCTCGTCGCCCTCGCTCAGGGCGAGCGGGGTGAAGATGCCCGCAGCCGGCGACACGACGAGCCGCTCGCTCGTGAAGAGGTGGTCGCCGTCGGCGCCGAGCGCAGGCGGCGAGTCGTTGCCGTCGAGCCAGACGAGCAGCTTGTCGAGGTCGTCGGGTGTCGCCACCGAGATCGTCTTCGCGCCCGACACGGTTCGCTTCGCCATCCCACTGAGCACGCCGCCCGGTCCGAGCTCGGCGTACGCGGTCACGCCGGCGTCGGCGAGGGTGAGCAGTCCGTGCTTCCAGCGCACCGGGCTGGCGAGCTGCGCCGAGAGCAACGACGCCCACTCGTGTCCGAAGGTGTGCGGCTTGCCGTCGACGTTCGAGACGACCGGGGTGTCGGCGTCGCGGATGTCGCTCGCCGCGATGGCATCGCGCAGCTGCTCGCGGGCCGGCGCCATGTACGTGGTGTGGAACGCGCCGGAGACGGGCAGCCCCATGACGCGCCGGGCGCCGAGGTCCTTCGCGTGCCTGCTCGCGCTTTCGACGCCGTCGGGTGATCCCGCGATGACGACCTGGCCAGGGGCGTTGAAGTTGGCGACCCACACGTCGTCGTCGGCGAGATCGCAGGCGACCTCGACCTGGTCGTCATCGAGCCCCAGGACGGCGGACATCGTGCCGGGCCGGCGCGTCCCGGCGTCGTGCATCGCGGCGGCGCGCTGCTGGACCAGCTCGACGCCTTCCTCGAAGCCGAGTGCGCCCGTCGCCGCGAGCGCGGTGTACTCGCCGAGGCTGTGGCCGGCGCACCACCCGGCGTCGATCCCGAGTCGCTGCACGGCGTCGAGCACCATGAGGCTCGACACGAAGGTCGTGACCTGTGCGTTGCGGGTGTCGCGGAGCTCCTCGCCGTCGGCGTCGAGGAGGAGCGCACCGATGTCGCGCCCGGCGACGTCGCTCGCGTCGGCGACGAGTTCCCAGCTGTCGTGGTCGACCCAGGGCCGGCCCATTCCCGGGCGCTGGGACCCCTGTCCGGGGAACGTGAACGCGAGCATCGGAGCGAGGCTAGACGCTGAATCGACCCCTCGACGCGCTACCGACGGGTAACCCCGGACAGCCGCCGCGCGGCCGTGAACACGACGGATTGGACGTCGCATCGGACCGGAGGTCACGTACCATCGCCGGCATGAGCACGAGCCCGCCACCGCCGCCCCCGCCGCCTCCGCCCGACGCGTTCAGCCACGATCGGGTGCCGGGGGGCGCAGAGATCCCGTCCGCGGCGATGCGGATCATCGCACGGGTGCTCGACAGCCTCATCGTCGGCCTCGTGTTCGGCCAGATCTTCGCCGCGATCGTGATCGACAGCGACGAGACCGTCGGCGCGCTCGGCGTGGGCGGGGACGGCGACGCCGGGCGGCTGTACGTGCTCGGGCTGCTCGGCATGGCGGCCGGGTTCGTGTGGGACGCCGTGTGCACGAAGATCTTCGGCGGATCGCCGATGAAGCTCGCGTTCGGGATGCGGGTCGTGCAGGCCGGGACCGGTGAGCCGGTCGAGTGGAGTCACGCGATCAAGCGGTGGGCACTGCCGGGGGCGTTCGCGATCGCCTCGATCGGCTTCCTCGGCTTGCTCGTCGGCTTCGCCAACCTGATCGTGGTCATCATCAGCCTCGTGTTCCTGTTCAGCAACCCGCTGCGGCGCACGTTGTGGGACCAGTTCGCCGACACGGTCGTCGTCAAGCGCTGATCCGGCGACCACCGCCCGGCGGTAGCCTCGGCTGGCGTTCGCCCCGGTAGCCCAACGGCAGAGGCAGCGGTCTCAAACACCGTCCAGTGTGGGTTCGAATCCCACCCGGGGCACGGACGTGATCCCGGCTCCGCGGGCGCGCCGTTCGTATGCTGCGCCCATGGGTTCGTGGCTGGTGCAGCGGCGTCTGTCGCAGAACGCGTCGCGGCTGAAGTCGCTGCGCGCCGAGTTGGCCGAGCTCGACGAGCAGCTGTCGGTCGTCCGCTCCGACGCCGACGACGAGGCGATCCGATCGATGGTGTCGGAGACCCCCGACGCATCCCGGGCGGCGAACGAGGCGCGCAAGCACGCCGACGCGCTGCAGCGCCATCGCGATCACGTCGCCGGCTCGATCGCGGAGCTGGAGCAACGCCAGGACGAGCTGCTCGATCGGCTCACCGGCTGATGGTCGGCACCGTCCCGCCCGAACCCGATCCCTGAACGGGGCGTGGGCGCCGGGCGGTGGTTGAATGGGCCCTGTGTCGCTCCGAGTCGTGATCGCCGAGGACGAGGCCATCATCAGGATGGACCTGCGGGAGACCCTCGAAGAGGAGGGGTACGACGTCGTGGGCGAGACCGGCCGGGGCGACGACGCGGTCGAGCTCGTGCGGCGCCTCGAACCCGACCTCGCGATCCTCGACGTCAAGATGCCCGGCATGACCGGGCTCGAGGTGGCGGCCATCCTGACCCAGGAGCAGCGGTGTGGGGTCTTGATCCTCACCGCGTTCAGCCAGCGCGAGATCATCGAGCAGGCGCGCGACGCCGGGGCGCTCGCCTATCTCGTCAAGCCGTTCCAGAAGAGCGACCTGATCCCCGCGATCGAGGTCGCGATCGGCCGGTTCCGCGAGCTGCGCGAGCTGAGCGGTGAGGTCGACGCCCTCGGCGAGCAGCTCGAGAACCGCAAGACGATCGATCGTGCCAAGGGCGTGCTCATCGACGAGTGCTCGATGACCGAGGCGAACGCGTTCGCGTTCATCCAGCGGACCGCCATGAGCAACCGGACCCGCATGCGCGACGTCGCCCGCCAGATCCTCGACGGCACCCTCCGGCCGTAGGCCCGGACGGCGTTCCCTCGGGGCGGTCTCCGCAGCGCGTTGCCGGTCGGCGAGCGGGCGCGGCGAACGAACGAGGGAGGCGGAGGCCGTAACCTCGCATCCGTGGGTACCTACCTCCTCGTCGACGGCAACTCGCTGACCTACCGGGCGTTCTTCGCGCTGCCGTCCGACATGGCCACGGCGAGCGGTCAGATCACCAACGCGGTCTTCGGCTTCACCTCGATGCTGATCAACGTCATCAAGGATCACCACCCCGACGGGATGCTGGTGGCGTTCGACCGGCCCGAGCCGACGTTCCGTCACGAGGCCGAGCCCTCCTACAAGGCGCAGCGCGAGGCGGCGCCCGACATCCTCCGCCAGCAGATGGGCCTCGTCCGCGAGGTCCTCGACTCGCTCGGGATCCAGCAGGTCGAGGCGGCCGGGTGGGAGGCCGACGACCTGATCGCGACCGCGACCGACCGTCTCGTCGAGCGCGGCGACGACGTCGTCATCGTCACCGGTGACCGCGACACGTACCAGCTCGTGAGCGACCCCCACGTGAAGGTGCTCTACAACAAGCGCGGCGTGAGCGACTACGCCCTCTACGACGAGGCCGGCATCGCCGAGCGCACCGGCGTCACCCCGGACCTGTACCCCCAGTACGCCGCGCTGCGCGGCGACAACTCCGACAACCTCCCCGGCGTGCCCGGTGTCGGCGAGAAGACCGCTGCCAAGCTGATCAACAACTACGGCGGGCTCGACGGGATCTTCGCCCACGTCGACGAGCAGACCCCGAAGCTGCGGAGCAACCTCGCCGAACACGAGGCCCTGGCGAGGAGGAACCTCGACCTGATGGTGCTCCGCCACGACGCCCCGCTCGACGGGGTCGACTTCGACGATCTCGCGATCACGCCCGACCCCATCGAGCAGCAGCGTCTGTTCGACTTCCTCGAGTTCCGAACGCTCGGCGATCGCCTCGCCGACGCGCTCGGTCCGGCCGCGGGCATCACCGCGAGCGGTCCGCGCGACGAGCTCCACGCCGAGGTGGCGACGGTCGAGACGCCCGCCGAGGGTGGACGACTGCTCCGAGCCCTCGACGTGCTCGATCTCGCCGCGGTGTGGGAGGGCGAGCCGGGACGCAGCCCCCTGGCCGGGGTCGCCGTCGTGACCGACCCGGAGTCGTCGGAGGTCGCCTGGCTGCCCGCGTCGACCCTGCGCGGTGAGGTGCTCGATGCGCTCGCCGAGCACCCCCACGTGCGCGGTCACCAGGTCAAGGCGCTGATCAGGTCGCTGTTGGCGCTCGACGGGGATCTGCGCGGGCTGCAGCTCGACATCGCGATCGCCGCGTACCTGATCGATCCGGCCGAGGCCCGCTACGAGCTCGCCGACCTGCTCGAGAAGCACACGTCGTTCGCGCCGCCGAGCGACGACGCCGGCGCGGCGGGGCAACTCGACCTCGACGGGACCGCCGTCTCCGACGGCGAACGGGCGGGACGTGACGCGCTCGCCGTCCACCACATCGCCGGTCCGATCGAGGCGAGCATGGTCGCGCAGGGCATGTCCGAGCTGTACCACTCGATCGAGAACCCGCTCGTGAGGGTGCTCGCCCGGATGGAGGACGTCGGCGTCGGGGTCGACGCCGACACGTTGCGGTCGATCAACCAGCGGCTCACCGCGGAGGTGGAGGCGCTCGGCGCCGAGCTCCGCGAGGTCGCGGGGCACGACGACCTGAACCTCAACTCGCCGACGCAACTGCGGGCGCTCCTGTTCGACGAGAAGGGACAGCCCCTGCACCGCAGGGACTTCTCCGTGGTGCCCAACGGCGTGTGGAACCTCAAGGTCCTGGACCACACCGAGGAGGGCACCGGACACTCCCTGATCCTCTCCACCGCGCCCA
>CBFCWS010000098.1:0-9284 GCA_965601765.1 uncultured Ilumatobacter sp.
GGAAGGTGAGATAGCTGGTGAGGTGGACGCCGCGCCAGAGTCGTCTCGGGAGGCGCTGCATCACGAGTGACGTCACCTCGACGACGACGAGGCCCCAGAGTGCGACGACGCCGAGCGCGACCTGCCACGGTTTCCAGTCGCTGGCGAAGGGGACGACGACATCGGCGATCGAGAAGTCGACGTAGGTGTCCGCGACGAGAGCGGCCAGGTGCACGCCGACCATGACGAGTGACATCGCGCCGAGTGCGCGGTGGAGGTCGAGCAGCCATGCGGGTCGGCGGCGCCTCGCGAACAGGTTCGTCGACAGCGTGATGCCCCAGAGCACGGCGGCGGTGAGGAACAACCAGGCGACGATCCCCGAGCCACGGGCCAGGTACCACCAGATGTGCGGGTTCACGGTCGACCCTGCTCCGGTGCGAACCCGACGAGATCGGTCGTCGGCGAGATCACGCCGTGTCGGGTGACGGCGATGCCGGTGAGGTCGTGGGCGGTGAGGTGGTCGATGGCTCCCTCGGAGCCGCACAGCAGTGCGGCGGTGGCGTGCGCTTCGGCGAGCCATCCGGCATCGGCGACGACGGTGACGGATGCGAGGTCGGTGTCGGAGACGCCGCCGGTCGACGGGTCGATGAGGTGGTGGTGTTCGACGCCGTCGAAGGTCCACCGCCGTGACCGAGTGCTCGACGTGGCGATGCCGCCATCGCTGACCGCGAGGGTGGTCACCGTCGTGCCGGGAACGTGCGGATCCTCGACGTCGATGATCCATCCGTCGGCGGTCGGAGCTGTGCCGGCGGCAGCGATGTCGCCGCCGATGCCGACGAGCGCGCCGGCGGTGCCTCGGGCCAGCATCTCGGTGACGACGATGTCGGCGGCGAGACCCTTCCCGATGCCGCCGGGGTCGAGCGAGAGCCCGAGCGGAACCCGCACCATGCCCGCCGCACGGTCGGTCTCGACGTCGTGGACGGTGAGATCGCGCCGCGGGGCGTCGACGGCGAGCGTGCAACGCTCGGGATCGTCGATGCTGGTGTCGTAGCCGATCGACAGCAGCCGGTACAGGTGGGTCGGGTCGAAGCCACCGCCGGTCGCCCGGTGCGCGAGCTGCATGGCCTCGATCAGGCGGATCGTGTCGTGCGCCACCGGCACCCACTCGTCGGGCTGCCGGTTGATGCGTGTGATGTCACTGGTGCCGAGAAAGCGACTCCACTGCGACTCCAGCCGTCGAAGACGCCCCTCGGCGGTGTCGACGGCGTCGGGCGCGGCGTCGATCGCCGTCACCTGGGTGGTGCTGGCCATGACCCGGAACGTGCGACTAGTTGCTGCCACGAGTCGTCGCCGCCGGTGCTGATGCGTCGGCCTGGCTCGGTGCGTCCACCGTGACGGTTCGCACGACCGGTCGGGCGGTCAGCACGATCGGTGCTGACGGTTCGACGGGGGCGGGCGTCGCGCCGGGGGCGTCGGGCGCCGGCTGCGACGGTGCTGCCGTTCGAGCCACCGGGATGCGGTGGACGACGACCCGGATCGGCGGCGGCGCCGGGTGCTGGACGACGGGAGGCGCAGCCCCCGTCGCTGCCTTGTCGGTGGCGGCCGCGTCGTCGAGTCCGAGCAGCCCGACGATGGCGAGCATCGTGGTCGCTCCGAGCCCTGCTGCGACGATCCGGCCGCCCCGTGCGGGATGGCGCCTGCGGCGCCGACCGACCGTCGGTGCAGCCACGGGATCCGTCTGGTTCGCCGTCGCCGAGGTCGTCCCGGAGGGAGGCGTCGTCCCGCTGCGGCGTGCCTGCAGCCGTGCGACACGGTCGAGTTGGGCTGCGGTGGGCCGAGGGTCGCTGCGTTCAGTCATCGTCGTCGCCTCCTTCGTGCTCCTCGTCCTCTTCGTGTTCGTGGTCGTCCTCGTCCTCGTGCTCGTCCTCGTCCTCGTGCTCGTCCTCGTGCTCGTCGTGATCGTCGTCGCCGCCCACGTAGCTGTCGTCCGAGGCGCTCGGCGCGGTCGCGGGGGTCCGCACGACGCTCACGATCGGCTGATCGACTCGAGCCTCGATCAGTCCGTCGGCGCCCACCGCGGCGTGGAACTCGTAGGTCGTCCTGGGGGACGTGAACGTCACCGTCAGATCGTCGGGGCCGGACTGTGCGGCCGACCAGGTCCAGCCCTCGTTGGCTCGAACATCGCCGACGAACAGACCCGTGGACGTGTGTTCGACCGTCACCGTGCCGGCATCCCCGACCGCGTACTGCCGGGCGACCAGCCCGGCATCCGCGGTCGACTCGCCGGTCGGTGCCGCGGTCGACGCCGTGGTCGGCGGATCCTCGATGTAGATGTCGATGACCTGTTCCTCGACGGTCGTCGCCGGCGCCGCGACCGCCGTGCCGGCCGAGAGGTTGCCGATCGAGTCGTCGTCCGCGGACTCGAGGACACCGATGTTGGCCGCGATCGCACCGGTCCCGGCGAGTAGGGCACCGCCGATGGCGGCGGCGGTGACGAGCGATGTTCTACGTGGCATGTCGATCCTCTCCGGTGCGGTGACGTGGGGCGTTTCCGGTCTGGGATCGACGGTACGGATCAGCACTCCAACAGCAGCGGAGCGCCGGGTTAGGAAATCGCAAAGATCCCATCGGCCCGTTCGTCGTGCCGGTCGGGTCTGCCAGGCTGGACGCCGTGAAGCTGTTGGTGATCGAAGACGACATGTCGATCGCCGAACCGTTGTGCTCCGGGCTGACCCGCGAAGGATTCGTCGTCCACCACGCCGGCACCGGACAGGCTGGCATCGACGCGTTGGCCGATGTCGGGGCCGACCTGGTCCTGCTCGACCTCGGCCTGCCCGATCTCGACGGTCGGGTCGTGTGCCGGAGGATCCGGGACGAGTCGAACGTGCCGATCATCGTCGTGACCGCCCGGGGGGACGAGATCGACCGCGTGACACTGCTCGAGTACGGCGCGGACGACTACGTCGTCAAGCCGTTCGGATTCCGTGAGCTCGCCGCGCGGATCGGAGCGGTCCTCCGACGATCGGGCTCGCCCGACAGCGGCAACGGCGGCGGCGTGACCGAGCTCGGGAACCTGAGGATCGACCGACGAACCCACCGGGTCACGGTCGACGGCGTCGCCGTCTCGCTCACGCCGAAGGAGTACGACCTCGTCGTCTACCTCGCCACCGACCCGGGAGCGGTCTACACGCGCGACGACATCATCCGTGACGTGTGGGACGAGAACTGGTGGGGATCCACCAAGACCCTCGACGTCCACATCTCGTCGCTCCGCAAGAAGCTCGGCGTCGACACCATCGAGACCGTCCGCGGCGTCGGCTTCGGCCTCGCAGCACCACGAGACGCGGAATGACCCGTCGACTCGTCCTCAGCTATCTCGCCGTCACGATCGTCGTCCTCGCACTCTTCGAGATCCCGCTCGCCGTCTTCTACCAACAGCGCGAAGAGGACCGGCTCACCGTCGACGCCGAACGTGACGCGACCGTGCTCGCAACCATCTACGAAGACGTCCTCGAACACGGCATCGAACCCGACCCCGATCCCGCCCGGAACTACTACGACGACACCGGTGTGCGAACCGTCGTCGTCGACGTCAACGGCATCTCGATCGTCGACACCGGCAACGAGGTCGACCGCGACTTCTCGACCCGTCCCGAGATCATCACCGCACTCGGCGGCGAACGAACCGCAGGAACACGGCGCTCCGACACGCTCGACACCGACCTGCTCTACGTCGCCGTCCCAGTCGCATCCGGCGGCGACGTCCACGGTGCGGTCCGCCTCACGCTCGACACCCACGAGGTGTCCGAGCGCGTCCGCGGGTTCTGGCTCGCTCTCGTCGTCGTCGGCGTCATCATCCTGGCCGTGATGGCGGGCATCGGCACGTTGATCGCCCGATCCGTCACCCGCCCCGTTCGCCGCCTGCGCACCGCCGCCGACCGCCACTCGCTCGGCGATCTCACACCGAGCGAGGTGGACGAACACGCGCCGCCCGAGCTCGCGGCGCTCGCCACCGCCATGAACCACATGGCAGGGCGGCTCGACGAGCTCATCGAGCGCCAACGCGCGTTCGTCGCGGACGCATCCCATCAGCTGCGGACACCCCTCACTGCGCTCCGACTCCGGCTCGAGAACCTCGAGACCGAGATCGACGACGCCAACATCACCGAGCAGCTCGACGCCGCGATCGACGAGACCAATCGCCTCGCCACGCTCGTCGACGAGCTCCTCCAGCTGGCCAGGACGGACGAGACGCCAGCGATCACCGATGTCGACCTCAACGCGGTCGTCCGAGACCGGGTCGACACCTGGACCGCGACCGCCGACGAGCACGATGTGAGCCTGCACTTCTCGGAGCCGACCGGGTCGCTCACCGGTCACGCGATCGCCGGTGGGATCGAGCAGGTGCTCGACAACCTGCTCGACAACGCGATCCGTGCCGCGCCACCCGGCAGCACCGTCGACGTCGCCCTCGAGGTCGGTGATCCACACCACCACATCGTCATCAGCGACACCGGACCGGGCATCTCCGACGACGACAAACCCAGAGCGCTCGCGCGCTTCTGGCGAGCCGACACCACGACATCCGGCAGCGGTCTCGGTCTCGCCATCTGTGACGCCATCGTCCGGGCCGGCGGCGGAGACCTCCGTCTCGGCGACAACCGACCCACGGGCCTGACCGTCACGGTCGGAATCGTTGCGTCCTCGACGCCGCGAAGTGCTCCCACCGACGACGGCCGCCCGCTGGCCCGCCGCGCCTGACGCGCCTGACGAGGTCTGCCCGCCCTGCCCAGCTCGCGAACCCAGGCACGTCAGCCCGCCACGACCAGACGCCTCGAACCGTCCGGTTTCGCTCCACTCGGAGAGCCGGACGTGCCGATACTGCTCGCCGGGGCGGTCGCCCCCTCGCGCCGGAGTGGTGAGTTCGTCGACCCGAGTTCCGGAGGGGACCTGACATGGGGACGGCGGGCTGTGGAACCCGGCGTCGGTCGCCTTCGGCTCGCAGTGGCGGGATCGGGGCCGCTTGTACGTCACCAACTACGCCGTCCTCCCACCAGAACCAGCTGCGAGCCGGCCTCGCGAGGCCGGGGGCGGCCTCGCCCAGCGGTGTCGGACGGCTCGAGGCATCGGACGGCGTCGTCGTGCGACGGTGCCGGAAACGGCGCGCCCCGACCCGTCGCCCGACGCGCAGCGCGCGCCCGGGTTCGGGTGGTCGCGACCTGACGCAGTCGGAAGTAGGCGATCCACATGGTGTTCCTCCTCGAAGTGGTGTGCTTCACCCGACGAGGCGTTCCTCGGCGAGGGAACGACGTTCCGCACGTGCGGACGGGCTGCGGTCGCCGGCTCCGACACGGCGCCTTCGATCACGCGGACCACGACGGAGATCCGGTGAACGGCCACGCTGGGGCCGACATGGCCGTCGATTGCGATGATGGCCCGATGGGCGACGACGGACGTCATCGGCTGATCGGTCGTGGGGACGAGCTCGACCGGCTCGTGCGGTTGTTCGACGCGCCGCCCAGCGCGGTCGTGCTCGTCGTGGGAGAGGCCGGGATCGGGAAGACCGAGCTGTTGGCGACCGCGCTGCGATCCATCGGTAGCGACGTCCGCCGCGTCCTCGTCAGGACGCCCCTCGTGCCCGAGCGCCGCTTCTCGCTGTGGTCGTCGGTGGCACAGCAGCTCGACGTCGCCCTCCCCGACACCGACCGGACGGTGGGATCGGCCGAGCAGGTCGCCGAGCTGGCCGGGCTCCTCGGCGACGCCCTGGCCGGCCTCGGTCGAGCGGTCATCGCCATCGAGGACCTGCACCGGGCCGATCCGTGGTCGGTCGAGGTGCTCGAGTTGCTGCCGGCACTCGTCGACCCCACGACCGCGCTGGTGGCGACGTCGCGCCCGACCGACGGACACACCCGTGAGCTCGAGACATCGGCTCGGCTCGTCAGGCTCGGGCCGCTCGACGCCGAGCACATCGGGGAGATCGTGGCCGACCTGACCGGTCGGCCCGCCGAGCCCGACGAGCTGGCGCGCATCGTGGCCGGCTCGGGGGGCAACCCGCTGCTGGCCCGCGAGCTCGCCCTCGATCCGGACCGAGGGCGCCGGTCGCGCGCGACCGGAGCCGTCATCGGCAGCCTCCTCGACCGGCTTCCCGCCGCGGTGCGTGAGGCGACCGAGCTGCTGGCGCTCGCCGGTCCCGGCACCCCGGACCCGGTGGTCGCGGCCGCGCTCGGGTGCGAGCGCGACGAGCTCGAGCGACGCTGGCGCGCAGCGATCGACGCCGACGTGCTCGCGGTGGCGGACGGCGGTGTCGCGTTCCGACACGACCTCCTCGCCGAGACCGCCGTCGCGGAGATGCAGGCTCGGCACCGACGCGACCTCCACCGCCGGCTCGCCGACGGGTGGGGCACGGCGCCGCGTCCCGACGAGCTCCGGGTCGCACGCCACCTCGTCGGTGCGACCGCCCCGGGCGCCGGCGCCGAGATCGTCGACCGGATCCGCGCCACGGCCGCCGATCTCGCCCGGATGCGCCGTCACGCCGACGCCGCCGATCTCCTCGACGAGTTCTCGGGGCGGTTCGGAGACGATCTCCCGCCGCGTGACGCAGCGCTCGTCGCCGCCGACCTCGGCGACGTGCTCCACCGTGCCGGGCTCGTGGAGGAGGCCGTGACGAGCTTCGAGCGTGCGGCGCAGCTGGCGCGCCCCACCGACGACGTCGAGCTGCGCGCACGGGCCGAGGTCGGCCGGCAGCGGCGAGCGAACCTGCTCATGCCGGACCCCGACGGTCGGGCGACGCTCGCCGCGATCGGCGCCGAGCTGGCCGCGCGGGGCGGCGACTCGGCGGTCCGGGTGGCGGTCCTCGGGCGCCGGGCCGCGCTGGCGCTCCAACCTCCCCCCGACAGCATGGAAGCGGTCGCATTCGCCGAGCAGGGGGTGGCGATGGCCCGCCGGCTCGGCGACCCCGACGCGTTGCTCGGCGCCTTGGAGGAGTGGGGCCTCGCGATCGTCGACCCGGAGGACGTCGACCGGCTCGAGGACGCGGCGGCGGAGCTGATGGCGCTCGCACTCCACGCCGAGCGCCGGGATCTGCTGCTCACCGCCTACGAGTGGCGGTTCGTCGGACGGCTCCGGCACGGCGATCTCGACGGTGCGGAGCGGACGGTCCGCGAGGTCGAGGCCCTCGCCTCGGTCTCCACGTCGCCCATGTGGCAGATCACGGCACTGCAGCGACGCATGCTCGTCCAGTCCCTGCGCGGCGACCGGGCGGCGGCTTCGGAGCTCGTCGGCGAGATCGCAGCACTCGGCGCCCGGTTCCTCGACCCGGTCGAGGTCCGCGCGATCCAGATCGGCCCGCGGGCATCGATGTCCATCGTCTACGGCAGCGTCGACCCCGACGTCGTCGAGCTCCAGCGGGGGGTGGTCGCCGACTTCGACGCGATCCCGGCGCCGTTCATCCAGATCGCGATCGCCGCACTCGAGGTGGTCCTCGGCGACGACGACGGAGGCCTGCGACGCGCCGAGCGCTGGCTTCGCACACCCGAGGTCGCGTCCCAGTCGCCCAACCCGCCGACGACGCTCGGGCTGCTCGCGCTCCTCGCTCGGCGCCTCGGCGACGCCGCCGTCGCCGAAGGGGTACGTCGGGAGCTCGCTCGGTTCGGCGGACGCCTCGCCAGCCAGTTCGACCACGGGACCGAACTGCCCGTCGACCACCATCTGGCCGGGCTCGATCTCGTCGTCGGCGATTTCGAATCGGCCGGGAAACACGCCCACGCCGCGGTGAGGTTCGCACGATCGATGGGTTCACCGGTGCTCGAAGCCGTCTGCCTCGCACGACTGGCCGAGGCGCAGGCCGCGGCCGGCGACGCACGGCAGGCGGCGGCGACGCACGCCACCGCCGAGGGGGTGGCCGAACGCGTCGGCGTGCTGCTCGACCCACCCTGGTCACGGCCACGCGTCACGCCCGTTGCGCCGGGGCGGGGGAGTCGTGCACGCCCGAGTGGAGCTGCGACCGCCGAGCTGCTCCGGGACGCCGACGGGTGGCACCTGGTCGTGGACGACGAGCGGCGAACGCTGCCCGACCTCGCCGGGATGCGCATGCTCGCGCGCCTGCTCACCACCCCTGACGTCGATGTCGGCGCCGACGAGCTCGCCGGCCGTCACCGCGCCGACGCCCCGCCGGTGGAATCGGATCTCGGACCGGCGCTCGACGCTCGGGCCAAGCGCGAGTACCGCGGCCGGATCGCCGAGCTGCAGGACGACATCCTGGACGCTGAGGCCGACCACGATCTCGAGCGGATCGCACGTGCACGCGCCGAGCTCGACCTCCTGATCGACGAGCTGCAACGCGCGGCCGGGCTCGGCGGTCGAGACCGCCCCCAGCGGAGCAGCAACGAGCGCGACCGGATCAACGTCACGCGCAACCTGGGCCGGGCGGTCACGGCGATCGAGCGAGTGCACGCGGGCATCGGCGGCCATCTGCGAGCTGCGGTCGGCACGGGGCACCGATGCGTCTACCGGCCCGATCCGACCGCCGCGATCCGGCTCGCATTCGTCGATCGCCGCTGAGGAACGATGTTCCGCCGTCGTGGAACGCCTCACCGACGACCGAACCATCACACTCCAGGAGGAGCTCATGTCGGACACACGCATCCGCCTCGGCCATGCCGCGATCATCACACCGGACCTCGACCGGCTGCGCCGCTTCTACGAACACACCCTGCGACTCGAGGTCGTCGCCGAGGACGTCCCACCCGATGCCGCCTTCACGCGACTCGCGGCGTTCTCCGACGGACGGTCGGTCGCACTGCTGGTGTTCGAGCAGCCCGACGTCGAGCTCGTCACCGGCCAGCCCTTCGGCGGGCGCGGTCCGATCGACCACCTCGCCTTCGTCGTCGAGGACCCGGTGGCGTTCGACGCCGCCGCACGCCGGCTGGTCGACGCCGGCGCGTCGTCGGGTGAGGTCCGGCCACTCGGCCCGACCCTGTCGCTCCACTTCGTCGATCCCGACGGGCGTCCCCTCAACCTCCAGCGCCCGAACCCCGACTGGGATCCGGCCACGATCGGCGCCGACCCGGGCCTCCATGCGCTGATCGCCGGGTGACGGAACAGGGGTGCGCACGCGGACCCGTCGCCGGGTCGGTCGGTCGACGCGTTCGCTGCCCGACCGCCGTGTGACGCGGCCGGCAGCGGCGTACCATCCGGAGGCCCGGCGAGTGCCCGGGACGGTCCGGCGCTGCTTCGCCGTGAGGAGGTGGGGACATGACGTCCGGCTCCCGTGAGTGGCCCGGCATGTCGTGTCGGCAATCGGCATC
>CBFCWS010000099.1:0-9274 GCA_965601765.1 uncultured Ilumatobacter sp.
GCCGATCCGTCACCGTCCGGGCACGCGCCGAGCGATCCGGGACCGGCCGATCCGGTGGCGGCAGCTCCGCCACCGTCTGCGGCGGAGGTGGTCGGCGCACCGGGCCGGCGCGGTGCGACGGTCGTCGCGGTCGTCGCGGCGCTCGTCGTGGTGGCCGTCGCGACGGCGGGGTTCATGATGATCCGGTCGCTGAGCGAGGACGTCGGCGACCTCGAGCGCGAGGTCGCCGAGTTGGAGGGCGCGGTCGCCGCCGATCGAGCCGCGATCGAGGACGAGGCGGCGCGCTCGGACGACCTGGAGGCCCAGGCCGCCGAGCTCGCGGCCCGTCTCGCCGCCGCGGAGGCGGCCGGCCCGGCCGCGGTCGACCAGGTGTCACCGGCGGTCGAGCCCACCGGCGTCCCGGGGGCGCTTCCCGCGTTCCAGGGCAACGGTCAGCCCGACGCCGCGCTCGGCATGCGGGTCCCCGACATCTCGGGCGAGGACCATCGCACCGGCGAGGAGGTCGCGATCGCCGAGGGGTCGCCGGCGATGGTGATGCTGTGGGCGCACTGGTGCCCGTACTGCCAGCGGGAGCTGCCCGAGGTGCAGGCGCTCCACGAGGAGGGCGTCTTCGACGACAACGGCGTCGACCTCGTCACCATCGCGACCTTCGAGGACGAGGCCCGCGGCAACCCGTTCGAGACCATGGTGGACGACTTCACCTTCCCTGTGATCCGCGACGACCGGGAGCGCGCAGCGCTGCTCGGACTCGGCGGTGTCCCCAGCTGGGTGGTCGTCGACGCCGACGGGGTCGTGATCGCGCGCTTCTCGGGTGCGCTCGGGGCCGACACGTTGCGCGCCGTGATCGAACAGGTCGGCGCCGAGGCGGCCGGGTAGGTCGGCTGCCTCGGTTCAGGTCTCGTCGGGCGCCGAGTCCACGCTGATCTGCCAGGGCGTGCCGAACCGGTCGGTGACCGACGCGTAGAACGGGGTCCAGAACTCCTCGTGGCCGTCGACGTGGACCTCACCACCCTCGGCGAGCCCGGCGAAGATGCGCTTCGCGCGGTCGATGTCGGTCGTGGCGTAGTGGACGAACATCCCCGTCGGCCGCGTGAAGTCGTCGTCGTAGGAGTCCGACGCCATCAGCAGCTCGCCGTCGCCCATCAGCGAGGCGTGCATGACGAGGTCGACCTTGTCCGGCGGGATCCCGGCGTCGGGTGGCGCCTGGGTGCCGTCCATCACCATCAGCTCGCCACCGAAGATCTCCCGGTAGCGCTCGAACGCCTCACGGCAGTTCCCGTCGAAGTACAGGTACGGATGAAACGCCACGACGACCTCCCCGGTTCGGCCTGTCACCCCAGTCTCATCGTCGGCCGCCCGACATGCAAGGGAGCATCGGGTGACGTCGGAGGTGGTCGCCGCTCGGCGGCCCGTCCCGTCGAACCGACGACCAGGTGCGCGGGCGACGGCGTGAGGACGAGGAGGGCCCGGGTGGCTGGACGCCCCCGACCCGGTGACGAAGCCGAGCCTCGCGGGTCGGCCGACGACCACCGCACGCTGTCGGAGCGGAGAGGGTGGGATTCGAACCCACGGACCCGTGAAGGTCACACGCTTTCCAAGCGTGCCGATTCGGCCGCTCTCGCACCCCTCCTGGACGCGTCAGGCTACCGGTCGGGTAACCTGGCAGCACACGCCGGTTCCCGGCGGGTGAGGTGGCGACCGGGCCCTGTGCGACGGGCGCCCGTGAACCAGGTCAGGCCAGGGATGGAGCAGCCTTCATCGGCATCGTCCGTGCGCCGCAGATCGTCTGGTCGCCACCTCACCCCCCGGGAGCGGGACGTCCATCTGACGCCATCTCGTGTCGGACACCACGTGGACTACGGTCGGATGCCGTGAAGGTGCACCTGGTCGACGGCACGTACGAGCTGTTCCGGCAGCACTTCGGCTCGGCGAACCGGCGGGGCGAGTCCGGTCGGGAGCCGGGCGAGTTCGACGCCACGATCGGCGTGCTGGCCTCGACGCTGCAGCTGATCGAGGACGGCGCGACCCATGTCGGTGTCGCCAGCGACCACGTGATCGAGTCGTTCCGCAACGAGCTCTGGGCGGGCTACAAGACGAGCGAGGGCATGCTGCCCGAGCTGCTCCGGCAGATCCCGATCGTCGAGGAGGCGCTCGTCGACATGGGCGTCACCACGTGGGCGATGGTCGAGTGGGAGGCCGACGACGCGCTGGGGGCGGCAGCCGCCGTCGCCGCCGCGGACGACCGGGTCGAGCAGGTGCTGATCGTCACCCCGGACAAGGACCTCGGGCAGTGCGTCGAGGGCCGGCGGGTCGTGCAGTACGACCGGCGCAAGCAGGAGATCGTCGACCAGGACGCGGTCGTCGCCAAGTTCGGCATCCCGCCCGAGTCGATCCCCGACTACCTGGCACTCGTCGGCGACACCGCCGACGGCTTCCCCGGTCTGCCCGGCTGGGGTGCCAAGTCGTCGTCGGCGGTGCTCGCCCGCTACGGACACCTGGAGGACATCCCGACCGAGGCATCGCTCTGGGACGTCCCCGGCCTGCGCGGCGCCGCCAAGCTGTCGGCCACGCTCCAGGCTGGCATGGAGGAGGCGCTCCTGTTCCGGATCATCGCGACCGTCGACCGGGAGGTGCCCGTCGGCACCGTCGACGACTGGCGGTGGACCGGCCCCACCGACCGCTTCGCGGCCACGTGCGAGCGCCTCGGTGTCCCCGGCCTCGCCGAACGGGCCTCCCGCCTGTCCCCGTGACCGATCCGGCCGTGGTCACACGAGCACGGCCGTGAGGGTGCCCATCGCCAGCAGTGGACCGAAGGGGAACGTCGACCGGCGGTCACCGCCCCGCAGGAGCACCGCGACCGCGACCACCGCGCCGAGGACGGCCGCGACGAGCAGCGCCAGCAGCACGAGTGCGACCTCGAGGTACCCGAGGTACATCCCGAGCAACGGGGCCATCCGCACGTCGCCGTCGCCGAGGCCGCCTCGGCCGACGACGAACATCACGCCGAGCGCCGCCGTGGCGATCGCCGCCCCCAGCACGGCAGGCACGAGGCGGTCGACCGAGTCGTCGACGACCGCTGCCACGGTCAGCGCCGCCGCACCGAGCACCGTGGCCGAGAAGCTGATCTCGCGCGGCAGTCGCGATCTCCGCAGATCGATCCAGCTCAACGCGACGAGCGCGGCGACGAGGATGCAGTAGGCCGCGGCGGTCGCGGGTTGCCCGTCGAACCGCACCGCCATCGCGGCACACCCGGCGCCGCAGAGGGCGGCTGCCATCCATGCCGGGATCGCCTCCCACGGCCGGGTCAGGCGAGCGATCGCCGGCCCGGACAGCGCACCCGCCGCAGCGGCGACGATGACGGGATCCATCTCCCGAGCACGATAGGTGCCCGGCGACCGGGTCGGTCAGCCCACCGAGCTCTGGGCGGCGAGTGCCAGGATCTCCGTCTCGGGGAAGCCCCCGAGCCAGCCCCCGAGCACCTCCCCGTCGCCGGCGAGCAGCACGACCGCCGGCTGCGACGCGATGCCGAACTCGGCCCACGTCTCGAAGGTCTCGTCCCAGTACACCGGGAACGACGTCGTCCCGTACTCCTCGACGAAGTCGCGGGCCTCGCCGGCGGAGTCCTGGGTGCCGAGGCCGACGACGTCGATCTGGTCACCGTAGGTTCGAGCGAACTGCTCGACGCCGGGCGCTTCCCGGCGACACGACGCTCAATGTGGTGCCCAGAACCACACGAGGAGCGGGTTCTCGGCCGGCAGCAGGTTCTTGAACTGGACCCAGCCGCCCTCGCCGTTGATCCGACGCACGGCGACGGCGGGCAGCGGGCTCGACTCGGACGCCGGGTCGACCGGGAGGTCCGGGACCGGTCCGGGCGCTGGCTCCGGGAGCTCGACCGCCGCCCCGGGTGTCGCATCCGCGGCGGCATCCTCGTCGGCGGGAGGGATCAACGCGACGTCGTCGCCGCCGCACGCTGCGAGCAGCAGCACCGCGCCCACGGCGGCCGCGGTCAGGCGTGAGCTCGTCGATCGCATACGGACCTGAGAACCCGGCGCGTCGCCGGCGCTATTCCCGTCGGTCAGGAGCCGGCGACGGTCGTGTCGACCGAGCCGGCTTCGGCGTCGAGCGGCCGGCGTGCGGCATCGACGAGCGCCGTCCACACGGCGTCGTCGTCGTAGCCGAGCGCCCACAGCGCGACGGCACCCCAGTCGGCCCGCCGGGCGACCTCCACCCGGCTCGCCACGCCCTCGGCGTCGACCCAGTGGACCCTGCGGCTCTGCACGCAGCTCGCCGCGCCGTCGGTGACGTCGAGGTCGTAGGTGAACGACCACTCGTCGGTGACCGGGTCGAACACCGGTGTCGCCCCGCGTCGCTCCGCCAGGTCGTCCACCGTCCGGGCAGTGACACCGATCCGGCCCTCGGCCGAGTCCGGGCAGTCGCCCGACGTGGAGACCACCCAGTTCGTGCCGTACGCCGGAACGCCGAGGACGAGGCGATCGTGCCACTCCTCCGGGACGACCGTCGACACGCCGTCGACGACGTTGCGGACCCATTCGATGGGCGCGATCGGACCGGGATCGGGGACCGAGTAGTCGTAGGCCATGATCCGGATCGCGTCGACGTGCTCGGCGATCGCCCCGTGGTCGTAGACCCAGTACCCGGACGACGCGAACGTTCCGTCGCCGTTGTCGACGACGTCCCAGACGCCCGGGACGCTGACGGTCAGCGTGCGCTCGCCCAGTGCCTCGCCGAGTTCCTGCACGAACGCGACCCAGTGGGGTCGGGTGGCCCCCCAGGTGCTCGGCGCGTCGGCGAAGGCGAACTGCTCGTAGTCGATGTCGACGCCGTCCGACTCCGTCTGCTCCACGAATCTGACGATCGCGGCGACGTGCTCGGCCCGCCGGGCCGGGTCGGCCAGGACGGCCGCCATCCCTCCGGCGGGCATCTTGTCGATCAGCGACGGGATCAGGCGCGCCGGGCTGTCGGCCACGATCTCGTTCATCGCGGCGACCTGCTCACGCGACGCGTTGGGGTCCACGACGATCTCGTTGGCGCCGAGCACCGAGTACCAGAACGGCGACGCCTCGCGGACGTCGTCGAACCGTTCGGTCGGCATCGCCAGGACGTCGTCGAGCGTCCAGTACGGCGTCCAGAGGTCGATCGGCACCGCGCCCGGCGGGAGCGGCGGCGGGTCGTCCGAGCGCGAGGTCCACCACCCGCCGATCGCCATGAGCGTCAGCGCGACGGCAGCGATGAGGAGGAGGGGCCGGTAGTGGGCGAGGCGGTCGGCGAGGTTCGGCCGGGATCGACCCGCCGAGCGGGCCGCAGTGACGACGGCCGGGAGGTCGTCGACCCCGAGGCCTTCGAGCGAGGGCATCACCGTGACGCCGGGCCCCTCCCGGATCGACCTGACGTTGGGGATTCCGAGCACCGGGCAACCGGCGGCACGAGCCGACGCGACGCCCGTCGGGGAGTCCTCGATCGCGAGGCACTCCTCGGGGGCGAACCCGCACTCCTCGGCGCCCATCACGTAGGGCGTCGGGTGGGGCTTGCCCTCCCCCTCGGGCACGATGTCGCCGGTGATCACGGCGGTGAACGTGTGGTCGGGAAGCGCCGCGATGATCGGATCGACGAAGCGACGCCACGACATCGTCACGAGCGCACAGGGCACCCCGGCGGCGTTGAGGTCGGCGAGCAGCTCCCGCGCGCCCGGCCGCCACGGGATCCGGCGGGCGAGCCGCGCGATCACGCCGTCGAGCATCCGGTCGACGATCTCCCGGCGCCCGAGCGGCACGCCGGCGTGCTCCTGGATGTACGCAGCAGCGTCCATCAGGTCGAGTCCGACGATCGCCTTGGCGTGATGCTCCGGCCAGGTGCCGCCGAACCCCTCGACCAGGTCGCGCTCGGCCGAGAACCAGTACGGCTCGGTGTCGACGAGCGTGCCGTCCATGTCCCACAGCACCGCGCGCGGTGCAGGTGACGGCGGCGCCCCGACGGCGTCGACGCTCACCCGCCGACGTGTTCGATCGGGTTCGGGGAACGATCGAGATCGGGGTGTGGCATCTCTCCATTCTGCCTGCACGCGACCGCACCGCGGGTGCACGACGCGAGGAAGTCACCCCTGCACCGCGACATCTGGGGTCTGACCCCAGATGTCGCAGGGTCAGCGGCCGCGGAAGCGGGTGATGTTGTCCTCGCCGATGCGCTCGCGCTTCTCGGGGTCGTCGACGCCGAGCCCTTCTTCCGGCGCGAGGCACAGCACACCGAGCTTGCCCTCGGCTTCGTTGCGGTGGACCGCGAGCGCCGCGGCGCCCGTCTCCTCGAGCGTGTAGACATCGCTCATGATCGGATGGATGCGGCCCTCGTCGATCAGCTTGTTGGCTTCCCACGCCTCGGCGTAGTTGGCGAAGTGCGACGACAGCAGCCGCTTGAGCTTCATCCAGAAGTGGCGGTTGTCGAACTCGACCATGTAGCCCGAGGTGGCAGCGCAGGTGACCACGGTGCCGCCGCGCTTGACGGCGAAGATCGACGCTCCCATCGTGGAACGCCCGGGGTGCTCGAAGACGATGTCGGGGTCCTCGCCGATGAGCGACCGGATCTTCTTGCCGAAGCGGCGCCACTCCTTCTCGTCCTGCGTGTATTCGTCGGACCAGAACTGGTAGCCCTCGGCGCGCCGGTCGATGACCGCCTCGCACCCCATGTCGTTGAGGAGCTGCGCCCGCTCGGGGGACGACACCACGCCGACCGGGGTCCCGCCGCCGTTGAGCACGTACTGGATCGCGTAGCCGCCGATGCCGCCGGTCGCACCCCACACGAGGACCGAGTCGCCCTGCTTCATGCGGGCGCCGTTGTCGCTGACGATCATCCGGTACGACGTCGAGTTGCACAGCGCGTTGACCGCAGCCTCTTCCCAGGTGAGGTGGGTGGGCTTGGGCATCAGCTGGTTGGCCTTGACGATCGAGAGGTCGGCGAGCCCGCCGAAGTTGGTCTCGAAGCCCCAGATCCGCTGGTTGGCGGCGAGCATCGAGTCGTCGTGGGCGGAGTGGTCCTGGTCGTCGACGTGGTTGCAGTGCACGGTCACCCGGTCGCCCGGCTTCCAGTTGCGCACGGCGGAGCCGACCTTCACGATGACACCCGAGGCGTCGGAACCCATGATGTGGTACGGCAGGTCGTGTCGCTTGGCCCACCGCGACTCGCGACCGAGCCGCTCGAGGAAGCCGAAGGTCGGGAGCGGCTCGAAGATCGAGGTCCAGACGGTGTTGAAGTTGATCGCACTCGCCATCACGGCGAGGTAGACCTCGTCGGGTGCCAGCTCAGGGGTGGCGACCTCGTCGATGTGGGTCGACTTGCTCGGGTCCTTGGCGGACGATTCCATCCCTTCGAACAGGTCGACTTCGTCCTTGCGGACGAACGCCGCACGGTACGACTCGGGAATGGGGAGGTGAGCGATGTCGTCGCCGCTCGCCCCGGCTTGGATTGCCTCGAGGATCTGGTCCATGACCGCCGATGTTACTCGTCGGTAACCCCGGCGATGAAACGGATGGCTGGTACCCACCGCCCCGACTCTGGGCAGGACGGTTACCGTGCGGTAACCTGGGTCCATGAACGGTTCCGTCATCGTCGCCGGCGCTCGCACCCCGATCGGGAAGATGTCAGGTGCGCTCGCCTCCCAGTCCGCAGCCGATCTCGGTGGTGTCGCCATCACCGAGGCGCTCCGTCGGGCCAACGTCGAGCCCGACCAGGTCGACCACGTCGTGATGGGCCAGGTCCTCATGGCCGGTCAGGGACAGGTGCCGTCGCGTCAGGCGGCCGTCAAGGCCGGCATCCCGATGAGCGTTCCGGCGGTCAACGTCAACAAGGTCTGCCTCTCGGGGCTCAACGCCATCTACTACGCGCACCAGATGATCGCGACGGGCGACGCCGAGATCGTGGTGGCCGGTGGCATGGAGTCGATGACGAACGCGCCGTACCTCGCCCAGGGCGCGCGCGGCGGCTTCCGGTACGGCAACACCGAGCTCGAGGACTCGATCATCCGCGACGGGCTCTGGTGCGCGTTCGACTCGTGCCTGATGGGCCTCGGCACCGACCGGTACACGGGCGACCTGATCAGCCGCGCCGAGATGGACGAGGTGTCGGCGGAGTCGCACGAGCGTGCCGCCACGGCGACGAAGGACGGCGTGCTGGCCGAGGAGATCGTCCCGGTGTCGATCCCGCAGCGGCGGGGCGACCCGATCGTGGTCGAGGACGACGAAGGCGTTCGGCCGGGCACGACCGCCGAGAGCCTGGGCAAGCTCCGGCCGGCATTCGATCCCGAGGGCACCATCACCGCCGGCAACGCATCGCAACTCAGTGACGGTGCGTCGGCGGTCGTCGTGATGTCGGCCGATGCGGCGGCGAAGTCCGGTGTCGATCCGCTGGGCGAGATCGTCAGCTACGGCATGGTCGCCGGACCCGACCACCCGTCGCTCAACTGGCAGCCCGCCAACGCCATCGAGCAGGCGCTCGCCAAGGCGGGTCTGTCGGTCGGCGACATCGCCCTGTTCGAGCTCAACGAGGCGTTCGCCGCCGTCGGCATCGCGTCGTCGCGCCAGCTCGGGATCTCGAGCGACATCGTCAACGTGAACGGTGGGGCGATCGCGCTCGGTCACCCGATCGGCATGAGCGGCAACCGCCTCGCGCTCACCCTGCTGTACGAGCTCCGCCGTCGTGGCGGCGGTCTCGGTGCCGCTGCGCTGTGCGGTGGCGGTGGCCAGGGCGACGCGATCATCCTCCGTTCGAGCTGACCCGGTCGCGCTCGGCGGCATGTGGGCCTGGCGAGCGCGCCCACTCGCTCGGGTGAACGTGTCGAAGAGGGTTGACATCGGCCCGTCAATTTCGTAACGTGATCGACACATACGGCGACGCGCTCGACATCCGAGCCCCCGTCGTGTGAACGAGGTGCCGTCCCCCGACGAGTCGGCCCGTCCGCCCGCACCGGCTCGACGAGGGGGACGGCGCTTCGTTCTGTGTGTCGTGCGCAACTCCCCGGTTCGTCCGTCCCCTGCTCACCCGCTGGACCGTCCCGCCGCCGCCGAGCGACGCTGTGGCAGCGATGTCGGGTGCGGGCGTCTGGATCACTGCCACAGAATCGGGGTCGGACTTCGTGGCAGCGATGTCGCGTGCCGGCGCCCTGATCGCTGCCACAGAATCGGGGTCGGACCTTGTGGAAGTGATGTCGCGTGCCGGCGTCCGGATCGCTGCCACAGAATCGGGGTCGGACTTTGTGGAAGTGATGTCG
>CBFCWS010000100.1:0-9249 GCA_965601765.1 uncultured Ilumatobacter sp.
CGTCCCGGGAGGTCGCGTCCCGGGAGGTCGCGTCGACCACCCCGTCACCAGCGCTGTCGCCGGACTGCTCGGTCGCGGCAGCGCCGCGCGCGTCGTCGGTCGCGGCGGCGTCCGCGCCACCGTCGCCCTCGTCCGTGCAGGCGGCCGCCAGCAGGGCGACCGGGACGACGAAGGTGAGTGCGCGGCGCACGCGGGACATCCGCATGCGAGAGATCATGGCCAGCTGCGACGATCGACGCGAAGGCCAGCGCGCGTTCGCCCTCGCGACACCGCGCGCTCCGCGTGCCCACCCGACCCGCGCCGGGCCCGGCCGGCGGGCGGGCGGGCCACCGCATCGACAGCGACGACCCCGGCGAGGACGCCGTTCGAGCCGACCTGCGACCAACGCCACCCGCCGATCACGATCGGCGCGATCGTCGGGCGGTCGCCCAGGCGCTCGACGAACTCCACGCGCTCGCCGGACTGCCGCCGAGCACCTCGGCGGTCCGCACCATCGACGCCGACACCCCGGCGTGCATGCGAACCGCAGCGAGAGACACGAACGCTCACCGTCGACCGCGACGACCGACGCGATCGGCCGTCGCGCTCGACGCGCTCCTTGCGCCCCTCGCGCCCCTTGCGCTCCTTGCGCTCATCGGACTCGCGCCGAGCACCTCGGCGGGCCACGGCATCGACGTCGGCATCGCCGCACGCACGAAGAACGCGCACGTACGAGAACGCGGGCGACCGGACGACGCCCGACGTGTGGCGCGCGAACGCCCTCCGCGTCCGGGCAGGCATCACAGAGCACACAGCGGCAGGAATCCGCCCGTTCGCGATCGCGGGCCGAGCACGAGCCGTCGGCGGGATCCGTCTACCGTGGTCGACGTGATCGACGCCGACCTGCTGATCGACGACCTGCGACGACTGGTCGACGTCGAGTCGCCGTCGCGCGACGTCGAGGCGCTGACGGCTTCGGCGACGGGGCTCGCCGCGCTGATCCGGGAGCGCACGAGGATCCGGGCCACGATCGTCGACGGCCCGCTCGGGCCGCACGTGCACTGGTCGGCCGGCGGTGATCCGAAGGTGCTGATCCTCGGGCACCACGACACGGTCTTCCCGCTCGGAACGCTCGACGCGCGACCGTTCGCGGTCACCGGCGCGCGTGCCACCGGGCCCGGCGTGTTCGACATGAAGGCCGGCATCGTCCAGGCGATCCACGCGGTCGCCGCGCTCGGCGACCGCGCGGGCGTCGAGATGCTCTTCACCAGCGACGAGGAGGTCGGGTCGGCGACGTCGCGAGCGCTCGTCGAGGAGCGTGCCACGGCCTGCGGCAACGTGCTGGTGCTCGAACCGAGCGGCGACGGGGGCGCGGTCAAGACCGGCCGCAAGGGATGTGGCACGTTCTACGTCGACGTACAGGGTCGAGCCGCGCACGCCGGGCTCGACCCCGAGCACGGCATCAATGCGCTCGTCGAGGCCGCCCACCAGGTCATCGCGATCTCGGCCCTCGCCGACGCCGACGCCGGCACGACGGTCACTCCGAGCGTGGCCACGGCGGGCACGACCGACAACGTCGTCCCCGCAGCCGCACGGGTCGTCGTCGACGTCCGCGTCACGAGCGCCGACGAGGCGCGGCGGATCGAGCGGGCGATGGCCGACCTCGTCGTCGTCGACGACCGGACGACGGTCTCCGTGAGCGGGGCGATCAACCGCCCGCCCATGCCCGAATCGGCCTCCGAGACGCTGTTCCCGCTCGCGTGCGAGATCGACCCCGATCTCGAGGGTGTCGCCGTCGGCGGGGCCAGCGACGGCAACTTCACCGCCGCGCTCGGGGTCCCGACGCTCGACGGGCTCGGAGCCGTCGGCGGCGGCGCACACGCCGACCACGAGTGGATCGACGTGACCACGATGCCGGGTCGGGTGCGGCTCGTGCACGGCCTCCTGGAACGGCTGGTCGCCGGCCGGTGAGCGTTGCGATCCGGCCCGATCTCGCCGACGCACACCGGCTCGCGTGGGAGCACATCGCCGCGCCCGGATCCTGGTGGACGGGCGCCGAACGGATCGAGCTCGCCGGCACCGCGCTCCTCGCGATCACCGATCCCGACCCGTCGCCCCCGTGGGTCCCGGCCAGCACCACCGCCCGCCTGCCCGCCGATCGAGCGGCCCCCGACGCCGCCCACGACGTCGTCTACCGGATCAGCCGCCACGGCGCGACCATGACCGAGGCGGTGTATCGACAGGCGGCCGCCGAGATCGGCGCGCTCCCGTACGTGGAGCTGTGCGGGATCGCCTCGACGGTCGCTGCGGTGGTGCACTTCCGTCGCAACGTCGGCCTCGACGTTCCTCCCTTGCCGCGACCGATCGCCGGCCGGCCCACCGGTGAGCAACCGCAGGTCGTGGTCGACGCCGAGCTCAACTGGGTGAAGGTCGCCGACCCGGCCGATCGGTCGGCCGCGGTGATGCAGGCGTACACGGCCGTGCCCGGCACCTGGGAGAACAACTGGCGCCTGGCCGACGCGCAGTACATGTCGGCCGCGGACATGCGCCATCCCGACTGGATGCGCCGACCCGACGGTCTGACCCGAGCGCAGATGGAGCTCGTCGCAGCGCGGGTCGCGCAGCTCCGCGAGTGCTTCTATTGAACGGCAGCGCACGCCAGCATGCTCAGTTGGAGCACTGCCGAGACCGCCGGTGACGAGGTCGATCTGACGGCGCTCGCATCGGGAGCCGACGGCCTCGCCGTCGAGCACGCCGTCGAGCTGTGGGCGTTCGCCACCGCCTGTGCCCGGACCGACGACGACGAGCTCGCACGGACCCGCGCTGCGCTGGTCGACGCGACCGACGAGGCGTTCATGGTCGACGCGGCTGCGGTGGCGGCCAACTTCGAGATGATGACGCGCCTGTCGGACTCGACGGGTGCTCGCATGCCGGCCGAGGTCCTCGACGACCGGCGGGCGGTGATCGACGCGACCGGCATCGCCACCCTCGAGAGCCGCCGCTGAGCCGGCCGCGGAGCGATCGCCCGTCGCCGGCGGGCGAACGGCCACACACAGCCTGCGTGACCGGGGAACGCTGCGTTACGGCGTGATGACGAGCTTGCCCGTCGCGGTGCGGTCCATCAGCGCCCGGAGGGCCTCCCCGGCACCTTCGAGGGGGTAGCGAGCCGACACCAGCGGCGACAGCTCGCCGGCGGCGACGAGATCGACGAGGCGGGTGCCGATCTCGGCAGCCAGCTCGGGCTGACGGAACGTCATCGCGCCGTAGAAGACGCCAACGATCTGGCAGCCCTTGAGCAAGGTCAGGTTGAGCGGGATCGACGGGATGCCCGCGGCGAACCCGATCACCATGAACCGGCCCTCCCAGGCGATCGCCCGCAGCGCCTGCTCCGCGTGGTCGCCGCCGACGCAGTCGTAGACGACGTCGACGCCGTTGCCGTCGGTGAGCTCCTTGGCCCGGTTCTTGAGGTCCTCGGTCGAGTAGTTGACGGTCTCGTCGGCGCCGGCCTCACGGCAGACCGCCAGCTTGTCGTCGCTCGACGCCGCAGCGATCACCCTGGCGCCGAGGAGCTTGCCGATCTCGATCGCCGACAGCCCCACCGCACCCGAGGCCCCGGTGACGAGCAACGACTCGCCGGGTTGCAGCGCGGCGCGGTGCTCGAGCCCGTACAGCGTCGTTCCGTAGGCGTAGTTGAGCCCCGCGACGACGTCGAAGGCCACCGAGTCGGGCAGCTTGCGCGCACCCGCCGCCGGGACGGCGCAGCGCTCCGCGTACCCGCCGACCGTGCCGAGGCCGCCGACGACCCGGTCGCCGACCGCCCAACCCTCGACACCGTCACCGATCGCGGCCACGGTCCCGGCGACCTCGCCACCGGGCGTGTAAGGGGGCTCGACCGGGAACTGGTACTCGTTGCGCAGCATCAACGTGTCGGGGAACGTGACCGCCGACGCCGCCACGTCGACGAGCAGTTGGCCCTCGCCGGCGACGGGATCGTCGACCTCCTCGACCGTGAGGTCCTCTGGCGGCCCGAACCGGTGACACACGACAGCACGCATCGCGATGACAGTAGATCGGCCCGCCGCGCCGTCACGAGACCGCCCCGCCTCCCCCCACCCTGCATCGTCCGTCTGCCGGCGCGAAAGCGACGTCGGACGTCACCTTCGCGCCAGCAGACGGCCGGCGGAGGGCTGGATCAGCCCGGGCCGGGCGCGAGGGCTCGGACGGTGGCGTCGACGACCGCGTGTGGCGTCCTGGTGACCTGGTCGTAGGTGAACTGGAACACGCGCTTGCCGATCGCGATCAGGGCGTTGTGGCGCTCGGCGTCGCGGTTCATCTGCGACCGGGTGCGGTGGAAGCGGTATCCCATCAGCTCGACCACGACATCGGTGCCGGGGAACGAGCAGTCGACGCGGACGATCCGGTCGGCCGCTCTCGTCGTGACCACCTGCGTACGGGGCCGGGGCAGGCCGTGGCGGGCGAGCAGTCGCAAGTACTCTCGCTCCAACCAGCTCTCGCCACCGCGCACGAGCTCCCGATGCTCGAGCACCTCGAGCAGCATCGGGATCCCATAGCGGCCCTGGGAGCGAAGCGAACCGATGCGCCGGAACAGGTGCGACTCGGAGAGGCGGCCGTCGGCAACCAGCTGCTCCACCGCACGCCGGATCTGCGTCGGCGGACACCAGCGAGCGAGGTCGATGATCGTCCTCGCCACGCTCGTGCACGGCAGGTCGTCGACGACGCATCGATCGATCGCGCCGAATCGTTCCGTTCGGTGGATCACCGCCCGCTGACGTCGGACGTTGCGGTCGGCGGGAACCTGGAGGTGGAACGGTTCGGCCACGACGAACCCGTCGATGCCATGGACCGCTGCCGCGGTCGGCCCGGCCGCCACGACGGGAGCGCCGACGTCGAGCAGCATCGCCGACAGACGCGACCGTGGCATCGACGGGGTACCGGCGACACGGAACGCGTTCGGACCGGTCTGGACGAGGATGCCGCTGCGGACTCGGCTTCGAAGCTGGCGGTTGGACAGGCCCACGTCGAGAGCCTGCGCACGCGTGAACGTGCCCAGCTGACCCACTGCGATCGCCGCGAGGCGGCGTTCTGTGCTGGTCATGGGGTCGATCCAAGCGGAGGGGTGTCATCCCGCCGGTTCCGCACCCGTGGCCCGGCCGTTTGCCGGCGCGAATGCGACGTCCGACGTCGCCTTCGCGCCGGCAAACGATCAGTGTGGTGTCAGCGGTCGAGCTCGAGCAGGCCGTCGGAGGACTGGAGCGTGCCGACGTCGCGGTACACGCCGAGCTTGGCGCGGCTGTCGGTGATGTCGAGGTTGCGCATCGTGAGCTGCCCGATGCGGTCGAGCGGACCGAACGCGGCGGCGTCGACGCGCTCCATCGAGAGCCGGTCGGGCTCGTAGGTGAACACGTCGGCGATGTCGACCGTGTCGACCAGCGAGTAGTCGTCGCCACGCCGGAGCCGGATCGTCACCTCGCCGCTGACCGCCGAGCCCACCCACCGCATCAGCGGCTCTCGCAACATCAGGCTCTGCGGGTCGAACCAGCGACCTTCGTAGAGCAGGCGCCCCAGGCGACGGCCCATCGTCGCGTAGTTCTCGAGGGTGTTCTCGTTGTGGATCGCCGTCAGCAGGCGTTCGTACGCGATCTGGAGCAGCGCCATCCCGGGGCCCTCGTAGATCCCGCGCGACTTGGCCTCGATGATGCGGTTCTCGATCTGATCGCTCATCCCCAGTCCGTGGCGACCGCCGATCTCGTTCACCTCGACGACGAGGGCGACGTGATCTGCGAAGCTCGCCCCGTTGATCTCGACCGGCCAACCCTGCTCGAAGCGAACGGTCACGTCCTCGGGCTCGATGACGACCGCCGGGTCCCAGTGGGCGACACCCATGATCGGCGTGACGATCTCGAGACCGGCGGCCAATTCCTCGAGGGCCTTCGCCTCGTGGGTCGCACCCCAGATGTTGGCGTCGGTCGAGTACGCCTTCTCGACCGAGTCGCGGTACGGCAGGCCGCGCTCGAGCAGGAACTCGCTCATCCCGGTCCGGCCGCCGAGCTCGTCGACGAACTCCGGGTCGAGCCAGGGCTTGTAGATCCGCAGCGACGGGTTGACCATGAGCCCGTACCGGTAGAACCGTTCGATGTCGTTGCCCTTGTAGGTCGAGCCGTCGCCCCACACGTCGACGCCCTCCTCGCGCATCGCGCGCACGAGCAGCGTGCCGGTGACCGCCCGCCCGAGCGGGGTCGTGTTGAAGTACGTGCGACCGGCGGTGCGGACGTGGAACGCACCGCACTGCAGTGCGATCAGCCCCTCGCGCACCAGCTCGGAGCGGCAGTCGATCAGCCGTGCGGCCTCGGCGCCGTACTGCAGCGCCCGGTCGGGAACGCTCGCGAGGTCGGGTTCGTCGTACTGGCCGAGATCGGCGGTGTAGGTGTACGGCACCGCGCCGCGCTCGCGCATCCAGGCGACCGCGGCCGACGTGTCGAGCCCCCCGGAGAACGCGATGCCGACGCGTTCGCCCACCGGGAGCGACATCAGGACCTTGGACACGTCAGCGATCCCGTCTCGTGGACGCGCGGGGCATGGGCATGGGCCGCGAATGTACCGGCGGTCACGGGGCGCGCCGATACCGGCCGGTGACGGCTGCGGCGGAGACGGCGATCGCCGCCAGGGCGACGAGTCCCTCGACGAGGGCGAGGCGGTCGACCCGCCCGACGTCGCCGAGGGCGATCGACCCGAGCCCGACCCCGGCCGCGATCCCGATCCAGGGCGTCGCCTTCACCTGGTTGAGCGCGGCGACGACCACCGTCCCGGCGAGGACGAACGGCAGCAGTCGGACGAGCACCGGCTGGGGATCACCACGCGCGCCGAGCCACCACGTCGACAGCCCGATCTGGACGCTGGCGTTCCAGATCGCCGCCCACGCCGCCATGACGGCGACCCACGTCACCGCCATCACGATCCGCCAGACCGGCGTGAGCCGACCCGGTACGGCATCCGGCGAGAGGGGCGCGCCGGCTCCTGGCGGGGGGGCCGGGGTCCGTTGCGGAGGTGCCGGCAACCCGCTCGGCTCGTCCGTCAGCGGCTGGCTCACCCGGCGGATGCTACGACCGCCCGGCCGTCATCGCTCGACGCGCCGTCGACGGTGCGGCCGGAACCGGTACCCTCGCCGCGTGCCGGTGGGTGATGTCGAGCTGGAGACGTTCCAGAAGCTGTCGGTGTTCTATCCGATGTGGAACGAGGAGGACTACATCGAACGTGCGCTCGCCTTCGGCCAGCACGCCTGCCAGCAACTGCTCGACGACGGCATCATCCGGGACTACGAGTTGATCGTCGTCGACGATGCGTCGACCGATCGAACGCCCGAGATCGCCGATCGGCTGGCGGCCGACGACGAGCGCATCCGCGTCGTGCACCATCCGGTCAACCGCAAGCTCGGCGGGGCGATGAAGACCGGCTTCTCCGAGGCCACGGGCGACCTCGTGCTCTACACCGACGCCGACCTGCCGTTCGACATGGCCGAGCTGCACCGCGCGGTCCGGCTGCTCCGTGAGTACGAGGTCGACATCATCAGCGCGTACCGCTTCGACCGCACCGGCGAGGGCTCGCTGCGCTCGATCTACACCTGGGTGTACAACGGGTTGATCAAGGCGATGTTCGGCGTGCGGGTCCGGGACATCAACTTCGCCTTCAAGCTCTGCCGGCGCCGGATCTTCGACCACGTGACGTTGGAGAGCGAGGGGTCGTTCGTCGATGCCGAGCTGATCATCCGGTCGACGAGACTCGGCTTCGAGGTGATGCAGATGGGCGTCGACTACTTCCCACGGACGCGAGGTGAGTCGACCCTGAGCTCACCGGCGGTGATCCTCACCATCCTGCGCGAGATGTGGACGCTCAGGAAGGACCTGCAGCGGATCGAACCGATCGGCTGACGGCGTCGGCGAGAGGCCGCCGACGGCCGGTCTTCGCCGTGCGGATGGGCCGTCCGACCCGGGAATTTCTGGAATCTCGATCAGCCCGTGGGGGTTGACAACGGTAGATTCGAGTCAGCGAGCGCTCCCCCATGCTCGCGCCCGGATCGACCCATCCCGTGAACGCCACCGAACCACCGAACGACCCATCTCGATGGCTGCCCGTCGGCGCAGCCGTCGGATTGGTCGCGGCCGTGGTCGGCGTGGGCCTCTTCGCCGGTGTCGGCGGCTCTGCGGCCGACACCACCACCACGGTCGCCGGGACGGTACCGCCGATCAGCGCCGAGCCGGCCCAGGTGATCCAGACGGTCGCACCCGACGACCAGATCGAGACCGACTCGACCGAAGTGCCGGTCCGCAAGGAGCCGATCGACCGCGTCCTCACCGACGGGCTCGCCGGTGACGACGTCGAGCGCGTCCAGGGCCGGCTCGCCGACCTCGGGTTCGACCCCGGTCCGATCGACGGCATCTACGGGTCACTCACCCGCCAGGCGGTGTGGGCGTTCGAGAAGCTCGTCATGGGCGTGCCGCGGTCGGAGGCGACCGGGCGGGTCACCCCGCAGATGTGGGACCGGATGCAGGACCCGATCTCGATCCGGCCGCGCCGGCCGACCGGTGGGCTCGCCGACCACGTCGAGATCTACCTGCCCGAGCAGGTGATGATCGTGTTCCACGCCGACCGTCCGGCGGTCGTCGCCCACATCTCGACCGGCGAGCTGCGCCCGGGCGCGACCGGCTTCACGCCCTGGTACGAGAACGCCGCCGAGTACCGCGAGACGATCACGATCGACACCGACAACAACGGCCAGCCGCTCCCCGAACCCGAGACCGAGCAGGTCATCGGCTGGTCGTACACGCCGCCCGGCGTGTTCGAGGCCTACCGCAAGATCGAGGGCATCCGCAACGGCCCGCTCGGCGGGATGTGGGACCCGATCTACATCAACCAGGGGATCGCGATCCACGGAGCGATCAACGTCCCGCTCGAGCCGGCGTCGCACGGCTGCATCCGGGTGTCGCAGTACCTCGGAGCCGGGCTGCAGTCGCTGATCGAGCTCGGCGACCGCGTGCTGATCTGGGACGGCGAGACCGAGCCCGAGCAGCAGCCCGCCGAGGTGCAGAAGATGCGCTGGGACCAGCCCGACCCCGACGCCACGACCACGACGACCAGCACGACGACGACCACCACCACGACGACGGTGGTGCCGGCGACCGTGCCACCCGCGACCACCACCACCGCCCCACCGCCGCCTGCCACGACCACCGTCCCACCGCCGCCTGTCACGAC
>CBFCWS010000101.1:0-9240 GCA_965601765.1 uncultured Ilumatobacter sp.
CCGACCCCACACCGGCCACCGAGCCCACACCGGCCACCGAGCCGCCGGTGACCGAACCCGCGTCGACGACGTCCCCGCCGACCGAGCCGCCGGCGACCGACCCAGCGTCGACGACGTCCCCGCCGACCGAGCCGCCGGCGACGGCGCCGCCGACAGATCCGCCGTCGACGCCGGCGACCGAGCCGGTCACGATCCCGCCCGGCGATGTGCTCGTGAACGTCTACTGGGCGGGGGAGGTGGTCGATCCGCCGGTCTGCTGTGAGGAGCGCATCGCCGCCGGCGGGCGGCTCGTGCGGGGTCCGGCCGTCGCCCGTGGGGCCCTCGAGGCGATGCTCGCCAGCACCGACGAGATCGAAGCCCGGACGGGCATGCTGACGACCGTGCCTGAAGGGACGACGCTGCTCGACCTGGCCGTTCGCGACGGCGTGGCGACCGTCGACCTGTCCGGTGAGTTCGAGGAGCCGTCCGGCTCGCTGACCGAGCGGTTCCGTGTGGCCCAGGTCGTGTTCACGCTGACCCAGTTCGACAACATCGACCGGGTGATGTTCCGCATCGACGGCGTCGACCGCGACGAGATCATGTCGCACGGGATCCCCGTCGGCGGGGGCGTCACCCGGGCAGACGACCCGGATCTCCGTCCGGCGATCCTCCTCGAACGCCCCCATCCCGGCGCGGTGGTCGGCGACGACCTCGTGATCGGCGGCGAGTCGAACACGTTCGAGGCGACCGTCCGGTACATCGTCACGGCAGGGGGTGGGGACGGGATCGTCGTGGCCGAGGGGTTCACCACCGCCACCGCCGGGAGCGGGACGTGGGGGACGTTCGAGGCGTCGATCGATCTGGGTGCCGACCAGGGGTCGTACCCTGCGGGCCCCGGCTCGGTGATCGTCTTCGAGGAGTCGGCCAGGGACGGGTCGATGATCAACGTCGTCGAGCACCCGATCACGCTGGCGCCGCCCTCCGGGTGAGCTCGCGGCGACCGGCGGCCGGGTGCGTCGATACGATGCCGACGTGCTCTCCACGCAGGTGTTCCGCGATCGCGTCGACCGGGCTCGGGCGTCGATGGCCGAGCACGGGACCGACGTCTTGCTGGTATCGGTCGGCCACGACCTGCCCTACCTGACCGGCTACCACGCGATGCCGCTCGAGCGGCTCACGATGCTGGTCGTGCCCCGCGACGGCGACGCGACGTTGCTCGTCCCGGCACTGGAGGCACCGCGCGTCACCGAGCGACCGGGTGTGTTCGATCTCGTGCCGTGGGGGGAGACCGTCGATCCGGTCGCGCTCGTCGCCGAGCTCGCGGCCGGCGCCAGGTCGGTCGCCGTCGGCGATCAGATGTGGGCCCGGTTCCTGGTGGAGCTGCTCCCGCTCCTCCCGGGCGCCGAGTACCGCCGGGCCGTCGACGTGATCGGCCACCTGCGGATGGTCAAGGACCAAGCGGAGGTCGATGCGCTCGCGGCAGCCGGCGCGGCCGTCGACCGGATCGCCGGGGAGCTCCAGTCGGGCACGATCCCGCTCGTCGGGCGAACCGAGGCCGAGGTGTCGGCCGATCTCTCGCGGCGCATCCTGGCCGAGGGTCACCAGCGGGTCAACTTCGCGATCGTCGCCGCCGGGGAGAACGCCGCGAGCCCGCACCATCACCCGGGTGAGCGCGTCATCGGAGCGGACGAGATCGTCCTGTGCGACTTCGGCGGCACGATGAACGGGTACTGCTCCGACATCACGAGGTGCGTGGTCACCGGGGAGATCGCCGCCGAGATCGCCGAGGCGTACGAGATCCTCCACGCCGCGCAGACGGCGGCGGTGGATGCTGCGACGGTTGGCACGCCGTGCGAGACCGTCGACGCCGCGGCACGCGACGTGATCGCCGCGGCCGGGTACGGGGAGTACTTCGTCCACCGAACCGGTCACGGCATCGGTCTCGAAGAGCACGAGGATCCCTACATCGTCGAGGGCAACCGGCTGCCGTTGGCACCCGGCCACGCCTTCAGCGTCGAACCGGGGATCTACGTGCCGGGGTCCTGGGGGATGCGCCTCGAGGACATCGTCGTCGCGACCGAGCACGGTCCCGAGCCGATGAACCGGGCGGATCACTCGCTGGCGTCGGTCACCGGCTGAACGAACTCGGGTACCCCGGGCACGAACGAGGTCATCTCGATCGCGACGTCGGCGCCGGCGTACCTGGCGAGGGGTCCGGCTTCGAGCGCGCAGTACGTCACGACGGCGTCGATCTCGACCGGCCCGGCCTGGGGGATGCCGACGCACTCGGCCGGTCGCCCTGCGATCTCGGTCGTGGTCGCCTCGGTGAACCCGATCCGGCGCCCGGTGTCGAGTCGGAGCCGGATCGCGAACGCCGGCGCCCAGAAGCGGTGTGTGATGCTGAGGTCGCTGATGACGGCGTCGTCGGCGCCGTCGCGGCACACTGAGTCGGCGCAGGTCGACCCGTCGTCGCCCGTCCCGACGAAGACGACGCCGCGGGTCTCCACCTCGGTCGTCGCCGCGGGGTCGTGGCGGACGGTCACCACCGTGGTCTCGCCGGTGAGCGAGGGGGTGACGGCGTAGGTGGCCGTGAACGCCGTGTCGCCGGCGTCTCGGAGCAGGTCGTAGACGACGTCGGCCGCCGCGTCGTCGACCTCGGTGACCGGCTCGCCCAGCGACGGCTCGTCGCCGGTCTCGCAACCGACGAGCGCCACGAGCATCGCTGCGACGGCGATCGGGATGCGCGACATGGCGGCGCCAGCGTACTGGTCGACGTCGGCGGACCGACCCCGTTCGACCGGCGTTAGCCTCCGGGCGGTGATCCGCCTCGACGCCGCCACGGTGATGTTGCAGTGGGCGGTCGGGGGGATGGCGTTCTGCTGGTTCACGACGCGCCGACGGGAGGTCGGGCTCGGGTACGGGTGGCTCCTGCGAGGCACGTACGCGAGCTTCGCCCTGATCGCCTTCGCGATCGGCGTGGCGTACGGGACGGTCCCGCTGCGCGAGGCCGCCTCGCTCGGCGTGGCCGTCTCGGCGACCGCGGTCCTCGCCGTCTCGGTCGCCCAGCGGGGCGCCGGTGTCAGCGGCCAGCGGGCCGACCACGACCGTCGCAGCGAGCGCGTCGCGGCGATGACCGGCATCGATCGCTCGGTCGATGCGGACGCGTCACGGTCGGGCCGGGAGTTCGATCCACGGCTCGATCTCGTCCCGGTCGCCATCGGCGTCGTCGGACTGGTCGCGGGCGCGATCGACGCCGCACCGGGCGGCGGTTCCGACGCCGTCGTCTCCCTGGTGCGCATCGTGGTCGGCGCCGCGTTCCTCGGCGCGGTCACCGACGCGATGCTGCTCGGGCACTGGTATCTCGTCCAGCCCGGTCTGCCGCGCCGCCTCCTGAACGAGATCGTGCTCGCCGTCGGGTGGATCTGGCCGTTCGAGGTCGCGGTGATGCTCCTGCCGACGGGGATGGTGAGCGTCTGGAACGGGACCATCGACGACGGATGGGGTGGCGTGCTCGGTTGGTTCTGGGCCGCGTCGGCGATCACGACCATCGTGCTCGTCGTCGTGACCCGGGCGGCACTGCGCGAGCGCCAGTACTCGGCGGTGATGGCGGCGACCGGCCTGCTGTACCTGGCGATCCTGACGGCGTTCGGAACCGACATCATCGCGCGCGCCGTGCTCGACACCGGCGCCTGACCGCCGTCCCGGCGGTTCGGCGTGCGACCGATCGGGCATGATGGAGCCATGCCCCGCCCCGTCTGGACCGGCACGATCAGCTTCGGGCTGGTCGCGATCCCGGTCAAGCTGTACCACGCGGTCCGCAAGAAGTCGGTCTCGTTCAATCAGCTCGACGAGCGGACGATGGCCCGGATCCGCTATCAGAAGGTGTCCGCCGCCGACGGCGAGGTCGTCCCCGACGAGCACATCGTCAAGGGCTACGAGGTCGCCAAGGACCGCTACGTCGTCGTCGATCCCGACGAGCTCGAACCCTTCGTGCCGGTCGCGACCAAGACGGTCGATCTCGACGAGTTCGTCGATCTCGACGAGATCGATCCCGTCTTCTTCGACAGCGCGTACTACGTGGCGCCCGGCACCAATCCCAAGCCGTACGTGCTGCTCGCGCAGGCCATGGAGGCGTCCAACAAGGTGGCGATCGGTCGGTTCGTCATGCGCAACAAGCAGTACGTCGCCGCGATCCGTGCCGAGGAGGGGCGGTTGATCATGTCGACGCTGGCCTATGCCGACGAGGTGATCGACCCTGCCGCCATCGACGAGCTCCAGGATCTCGACCAGGTGGAGGTCTCCGACAAGGAGGTCGCCATGGCGGAGTCGCTCGTCGCGTCGCTGACCGCGGCGTTCCAGCCGGAGCGATACCGCGACGAGTACCGCGAGCAGGTGGAGGCGTTGATCCAGATGAAGGCGTCGGGTCA
Source organism: uncultured Ilumatobacter sp. (assembly GCA_965601765.1). Taxonomy (GTDB): domain Bacteria; phylum Actinomycetota; class Acidimicrobiia; order Acidimicrobiales; family Ilumatobacteraceae; genus Ilumatobacter. The sequence goes on from CBFCWS010000101.1 coordinate 4,407, forward strand.
GGAGCTCCAGGTGGCCGAGGCCGCCCCCGAGGCGCCCAAGGTCGTCGACCTCATGGCCGCGCTCGAGGCGAGCGTGGAGGCTGCCAGGTCGGCGCGCGCCCAGAAGTCGGCCTGATCGGGATCGCTGCAGGCGATGGCCGATTCGATCGAGACCGAGATCGACGGACGCCGGGTCTCGCTCTCCAACCTCGACAAGGTGCTCTACCCGAGCGGGTTCACCAAGGCCCAGGTGATCGACTACTACGCACGGATCGCCCCGGTGGCGATCCCGCACCTCACCGATCGTGCGCTCACGTTCCGGCGATTCCCCGACGGCACCGACACGAGCGGCTTCTTCGAGAAGCGCTGCCCGGGCCACCGTCCGGACTGGGTCGCCGTCGCCCGCGGACCCGGTGATCGTCGGGGTGGCATCGACTACTGCCGCATCGACGAGCCCGCGGCGCTGGTCTGGGCCGCGAACATGGCGGCGATCGAGCTGCACGCGCCGATGGCTGGCGCCGGCGACATCGAGGTGCCGCGGGCGGTGGTGTTCGACTTCGACCCGGGCGCGCCGGCGACGATCGTCGAGTGCTGCCAGGTGGCACTCGCGGCGCGCGACGTGCTCGATGCGGTCGGGTTGGCGGGCTGGTGCAAGACGTCGGGCTCGAAGGGTCTCCAGATGTACGTCCCGCTCAACCACCCGGACGCCTCGCACCCGGCGAGCGCCGACTTCGCCCTCGCGGTTGGCCAGGTGCTCGAACGACAGCTGCCGAAGGGTGTCACGACCGTCATGGCCAAGTCGGAGCGGCCCGGCAAGGTCTTCGTCGACTGGAGCCAGAACGCGCTCCACAAGACCACGATCGCGCCGTACTCGCTGCGGGCCCGACCGTCGCCGACCACGTCGACCCCGGTCACCTGGGACGAGGTGGCCGAGGCCGCGACTGGGCACCTCGAGCTACGGTTCGAGGCGGCCGACGTGCTCGAACGGGTCGGCCGGGTCGGTGATCTCTTCGCGCCGGTCCTCGACGTCGTGCAGCACCTCCCGTCGCCGGGCTGAGCCCCGATCTCACTCAACGTGGTCGCCTGATCACGCGATGTGCGAATGACGGCGAAATGCGGCATGATGTTCCGGTGACCGGACCGTGTTGGGACGTTCGGCGGGTCGCGCTCGTCGGGGTGAGTGCGATCGCGCTCGCTGCCTGCGGCGCTCCGCAGCACGTCGCGCCCCCGGAACCGGAGTTCGTGAGCGGGTCGCGCGCCGAACCCGCCGTGCAGATCCTCGTCGATGGTGGCGGTGAGACGGCAGCGCCGATCGACCCGGAGGACGTGGTGGCCGAGGGCGCCGACGCCGACGGGATGGTGCTCGTCGACGACGCCGGGAACGCGGTCCCGAACGGCAGCGGATGGGAGCAGTTCGCAGGGGCGATCGCGTCGACGCTGGGATCGGTCAACCGGGCCGTGTCGGTCGCCGTCATGGTCGACGGCCAGCTCGTCCACGCGTCGGCGTCCGGAGAGCGCGTCGCCGGCGATCCGGTCGACGTCACCGATCGCTTCCGGATCGCGAGCATCTCCAAGACGATCACCGCGATCGTCACGATGCAGCTCGTCGAGGACGGCACGCTCACCCTCGACGACCCGGTCGGCGACCTCCTCGCCCTCCACCTCGGGTCGGAGACGATCGATCCCGATGCGCGTTCGATCACGGTCCGTGAGCTGCTCAGCCACACCGCCGGCTTTCCACAGCACGAGGGGACGTTCTTCTCGGTCGGTGCGGCGTCGTGCGTCGACGCCGCACGGACCGGGCTGGCGTCGGGGGTCGCGAGTGGCGGCTACCGCTACAGCAACATGGGCTACTGCGTGCTCGGTACGCTCATCGAGGCGGTGACGGGCAAGACCTACGAGCGGGTCGTCCGGGAGCGACTGCTCGTCCCGCTCGGCATCTCGGGGATGCGCCTGGTCGGGACCTACGAGCTCGGGCCCGACGAGGTCGATCATGCGCCGACACCCGGCCGCAACTTCATGGAGACGCTCGCCGCCGCCGGCTCGTGGAACGCGACCCCGTCCGATCTGGTGTTGATCCTGAACTCGATCGATCCGGACACCCCGGGTTGGAAGGCGCTGTCGCCGGACACCGCCCGCTCGATGCGCAGCCGCCTCGACGGGGGACCCGCATCGGGATACGGACTCGGCCTGATCAACTACGGCGCCGACTTCGGCCACACGGGAACGTTGCAGAACACCCACTCGATGGTGCTCCGCCAGGACAACGGTGTGACGTGGGCCGTCACCGTGGCGGGCAACTACCCGAGCAGCTCGGGTACGCTCCGGGGCATCGTCAAGACCGCGCTCGCGCAGGCGTTCCCGTCCTAGCACCGACAGGTGCGCGGTCGACCGGCTGCGAGGCGAGCGGGCCCACGAGCACCGGTCACTCGTCGGGGCTGCGGTGGGCGACGGCGTCGAGGAGCTGCGAGATCGGGTGATGATCCTCGAGGGGGTGGCGGAGCGGTTGGTGCTCGACGACGACGTAGCGGTTTCGTCGGCCCTCTCGCGTCCGGCGCACGTACCCGTCGCGTTCGAGGTCGGCGACGATCTGCGTCGCCGTACGTTCGGTGATCCCGACGAGGCCGGCGATGTCTCGCATGCGGATGTCGGGCGAACGAGCGATCGCGAGCAGCACGTGGGCGTGGTTGGTGAGGAACGTCCAGGACCGGGGCCTGGGGACGTCGGCCATCGACCCACGTTACGACAACACCCGATCGGCTGGTGCGTCCACGCCGGGCGTCTCGATGGCCCGCCGGCGCGAGGTCCACGTTCGAGCAGCGCCGGCACCGGCTGCGTCGTCGTTCGGTGGGCCGGCGATCGCCCCAGCGCACGAGACGGCGAGACGGGCGAGCCGCGCTAGTTCACCTGACGGTCGCGGCCCTCCCAGAACGGGGCGCGCAGCTTGAACTTCTGGAGCTTGCCGGTCGCGGTGCGGGCCAGCTCGGTGCGGAACTCCACCCGCTTCGGGCACTTGTAGCCGGCGAGCTTCTGCTTGGTCCAGGCGATCACGTCGTCCTCGGTCAGCGTCGCGCCGGGCACCGTGACGACGAGAGCGGTCACGAGCTCTCCCCACTTGTCGTCGGGGATGCCGATGACGGCGACCTCCGTGATCTCGGGATGCTGGAAGATGGCGTCCTCGACCTCGATCGAGCTGACGTTCTCACCACCGGAGATGATGACATCCTTCTTGCGGTCGGCGAGCGCGACGTAGTTGTGCTCGTCGATCACCCCGCCGTCGCCGGTGTGGAAGAAGCCGTCGCGGATCGCGAGCGCGGTCTGCTCGGGTTGCTCCCAGTACCCCTCCATGACCATGTTGCCGCGGGCGCACACCTCGCCGGTGTCGTCGACCATCATCTCGCACCCGATCACCGGTGCACCGGCACGGTTGAGGTTGACCGCACGCTCGGCGGGGGAGAGGTCGTCCCACTCCGCCTTCGTCCGGTTGATCGTCAAGACCGGCGTCGTCTCGGTGAGGCCGTAGATCTGCGCGAACTCCCAGCCGAGCTCGGTCTCGCAGCGCTCGATCGAGAGCGTCGGCGGGGGCGCTCCGGCACACACGATGCGCGTCCGACCGGCGCCGGGGATCGGCCCGTCCCACTCCCTGGCGGCGTCGAGGATCATGTTGAGCACCGCCGGCGCGCCGCACATCAGCGTGACCCCGTGCTCCTCCACCCGTCGGAGGATCTCGGCGCCGTCGATCTTGCGGATGATCACGTGCTCGGCACCCATCCCGGTCACCGCGTAGAGCATGCCCCACCCGTTGCAGTGGAACTGTGGCAGCGTGTGCAGGTACACGTCGCGGTCGTGGACGCCCATGTGCCATCCGAAGATCGAAGCGTTGAGCCAGATGTTGCGGTGGGTGAGCTGCACCCCCTTCGGCCTGGCGGTCGTTCCCGAGGTGTAGTTGATCGTCGCCGTCGCGTCCTCGTCGCCGTCCCACGGTGCGGGCTCGACGTCGAACTTCATGAGGACCGCATCGCTCTCGGCGCCGATCGTCCACTTCATCTCGCACTCGACGTCGGCCATCGCCTCTTCGAGTTCGGGATCGACCAGCAGCACGCGGGCGCCGGAGTGCTCGACGATGTACTTGACCTCCTCGGCGACGAGGCGGAAGTTGACCGGGACGAGGATCCGTCCGGAGCCGGAGACCCCGAACAGCGCCGTCAGCAGCCGTGCCGAGTTGTGCGAGACCATCGCGACCCGCTCGCCCTGGCGGACGCCGAGCGCATCGAGTCCGGCCGCCATCGCCTTGGCGCGACGGGCCATCTCGCGGTAGGTGACCGTGCCCCACGACGCCGCAGGTTGGTCGGGTTCGTCGATGATCCCTATCCGGTCGGGGTAGAGCAAGTTCGCACGTCGCAGGAAATCGTTGACGGTCAGCGCAACCTTCATGCCCGGCAAAGCTAGTCGCGCGCACGGTTGCTCTCCCGATTCCGCACGGGCCCGTCGTGGACGGGAACGCGTCAGGCAGCGGATCGGTCGGTGCGAGGGTCGCGGCCCGGGGCTTCGGTGCCGCAGCGTGCCCGACGGGCGGCGAGCTGCGCACGGATCGCAGCGATGTGGCGGGTCCCGCGTTCGCGGGTTCGGGCGTCGAGCCGAAATCGGACCGGCACCTCGGGTGCCGGCACGAGGGTCAGCTGTTGGGGTGTGTCGTGCTCGGTCATGCTTCCGAGTCTGACGAGGGGGTGTGACAGCCATGGTGTGACAGCAGCACCGCCCGCCTGCTCGCCACCGCGCTGTTCCCGACGACACACAGGAGCTTCACCGCGATGTCGCGCCTGGTGCCGGGCACCCAGCGCGACAACGGTGGCGG
>CBFCWS010000102.1:0-9225 GCA_965601765.1 uncultured Ilumatobacter sp.
CCAGAAGAAGAACGGGAAGATCGCACCCTTGATCGCGAACACGGCCAGGAGTAGGGCACCCAGAGCGATCCGGGTCCCCTCGGGCAGGCCGTCGAACTTGTCGACCAGGTCGGCCATGCTCACCGTGCCGGTCGCGGAGTAGATCAGCCCGACCGCGACCAGGAACATCGTGCTGGCGAGCATGTTGATCACGACGTAGGTCAACCCGGCGCGCAGCCGCTCCCGCCCACCTCCGAGGGTGATCAGGACGTAGCTCGCGATCAGCATCACCTCGAAGGCGACGAACAGGTTGAAGAAGTCGCCGGTGAGGAACGCCATCGCCAGCCCGACGGCGAGCACCAGGTAGACCGGGTGGAAGACCGACGGCCGCTCGAGGTCGCTCTGCTCGCCGATCGCGTACAGGTGGACGAGTGCGATCACCGCCATCGAGATCACGAGGAACATCGAGGCTGCGAGATCGGCGACGAGGGTGATGCCGACCGGTGCCGCCCAGGCGCCGACGTCCATCGTGACGATGCCGTTCCGCTCGACCTCGGCGAGGAGGGCGAGCGAGCAGCCGAGGCTGCCGAACAGCGCCAGCGACGCGATGATGCGCTGGACCAGCAACCATCGCGACAGCACGATGTTGATCGCGGCGCCGAGCAGCGGCACGATGATCGGGAGGGCGACGAGGCTCATCCGGCGGGCTCCTGCCCGTCGGGCCGACCGTCCTCGGGGACGTGCCCTTCGGGGACGTGCCCTTCGGTGTCGGTCCGGCGCTCGGCGGTGAGCCGGTCCTCGATGTCGTCGCGGACCTTGTCGTCACCGGTGCCCAACCAACTGCGGTAGGCCATCGCCAGCAGGAAGCTCGTCGACGCGAAGCCGATCACGATCGCCGTCAGCGCGAACGCCTGTGGTAGCGGGGCGGCGACGCCATCCACGGAATCGTCCGGGCCGAGCAGCGGGACCTTCCCGGCGCGGCCGCCGACGACCTGGAGCATCACCACCGCGCCGTGACTGGCCAGCGCGAGCCCGAGCACGACCCGGGTGAGCGATCGCTGGAGCAGCAGGTAGGTGCCGACCGTGAATTCCCAGGCGACGAGGATGGCGAGGATGAGGCTCACGACCCGGCCGCCCCGTCCCGGCCGTGATCGTGATCCCGGTCCGGATGGTCGTCGCGGCGCCCGTCGAGCTGCTTGCCGGGGCCGGCGGCGACGTGTTGCGCCGAGCGGTCGGCCGGGTCGGCCTCGTTGCCGAGGATCTCGAGCAGCATCGCGATGACGCCGACCACGATCAGCAGGATCCCGCTGTCGAACACGATGGCCGAGGTCACCTTGACGTCGCCGAAGACCGGCAGCGTGAACTCCCAGGTGTGGTGCTCGAGGAGGGTGTTGCCGAGGATCAGGCTGGTGACCGCCATGCCGGCCGAGAGCGACAGGCCGACGCCCATCATCAGGTAGCTCGGGAAGGGGAGCGGCGTGCCGTACTCGGGATGGGCGGTGATGAACCGCAGCACCAGCGCCGCACCGACCACCAGTCCGGCGATGAAGCCACCGCCGGGTTGGTTGTGACCGGCGAGGTGGAGGTAGAGACCGATCAGCACCACCGTCTGGTACAGCGTGCGGAACACCGTGTCGAGGACGATCGACGGTGCACCGATGTGGCTGCGGTCGGGCGGCGCGGGCGCGCGCCAGGGCGGCCCGGAGACGGGGGGCCGGTCGGCGGAGCGGTCAGGCATGCTCGAGCTCCGGGTCCGGGGTCGGCCCGTTCGGTGGCGAGCGGTCGGGTGTCGGATCGGTGTCCTGGCGGCCGTTGCGGACGACCGCGGCGACCCCGAGCGCGGCGACCACGAGCACGACGATCTCCCCCATGGTGTCGAAGCCACGGATGTCGACGAGCGTGACGTTGACGACGTTCTTGCCGTCGCCCTGTGGGTACGCGAGCTCGGCGACGCTGGCGTCGACGGGCACCTCCGTGCGGCCGGCGGCCGAGGTCACGATGAGGACGAAGACCGCGACGCCGACGATGCCGGCGATGGCCAACCGGAGCAACCGGACACCCGTGAAGTGGATCGGCGGGAACCGGGCCGGAAGGTGGCGCAGCACGAGCACGTACGCCGCCACGACGACGATCTCGACGAGGACCTGCGTGAGGGCGAGGTCCGGCGCCCCCTGGATGACGAACAGCGCCGTCACGCCGAAGCCGTTCGCACCGAGCAGCAGCACCGCCGTGAATCGGCGTCTGGAGATGATGATCGTCGCGGAGGCGACCATCGTGCCCACAGCGACGACGAACTGCAGCCACGAGTCGGCGAGCACCAGATCGTCGGGCGTGTCGAACACGCCGAGACCGGAGGTGAGCGGGATCGCGAGCGCCGCGAGGAGGATCACCCCGAGGTAGAGCGGGAGCGACCCGGACTGGACGACGCCGGTGACGCGCGCCGCACCCCGCAGCGAGTTGGAGAGCAGCGCCTGGAACAGTGACGCCGCGTCGTACGGACGCGCCAGCCGCTGTTGCACCCGCTCGACCGGCCGGCGCAGCGCGAACAGCACACCGCCGATCGCGAGCGCGGTGACCGACAGCCAGAACGCCGTGCCGAGCCCCGGCCAGAGGTGGAGGTGGAACTCGGCGGCGCCCTCGTCGAGCTCCTCCGCCGCCGGGAGCGCGATCCCGTCGGCCAGCTTGGTGTACAACCCGAACACGATCGTCGGCAGGGCGAGGATCACCGTCGGTGCGACGAACAGCATCGTCGGGCGATGGATGTCGGTCGTCACGCCGGGCTTGGCGGCGAACGCGCCCCACAGGAACCGGAGCGTGTACGCCGCGGTCAGGCCGGAGCCGACGACGACGCCGGCCGTCGCCGCGATGACGGATCGTCGCGGGTCGTCGAGGAAGCCGTGGAGGATGGTCTCCTTGGCGACGAAGCCGAAGAAGGGGAACAGCCCGGCCATCGACGCGGCCGCGATCGTGGCGGCGACGGTGAGCACCGGGAGCCGCCGGCCGACGCCGGACAGCTCGCCGAGCTGACGGGTGTGCGCGGCGTGGTCGATCACGCCGACGGTCATGAACAGGGCCGCCTTGAACAGCGCGTGCGCGATCAGCATCGCGACACCGGCGAGGTAGAGCTCGTCCTCACCCGCGCCGAACGTGGCGACGAGCATCCCGAGCTGGCTGACGGTGCCGTAGGCGAGCAGCAGCTTGAGGTCGGTCTGGCGCAGCGCCCGGTAACCGCCCCAGAGCATGGTGGCGATGCCGACGGTGATCGTGAGGGTCGGCCAGATGTCGACGCCGTGGAACGCCGGTGTCATGCGGGCGATGATGAAGACCCCCGCCTTGACCATCGTCGCCGAGTGCAGGTACGCGGACACCGGTGTCGGCGCTGCCATCGCTCCGGGCAACCAGCCGTGGAACGGCACCTGGGCGGACTTGGTGAAGGCCCCGGCGAGCACGAGCAGGGCGGCTGCGGTGGCGAGCGAGCCCTCGAGCTCGACCCCCTCGAGCTCGGTGAACGAGCCGGCTCCGCTCGTGATCCGTATGAGCAGCAACCCGGCGAGCATGGCCAGCCCGCCGGCGCCGGTGACGATCAGCGCCTGCACGGCGTTGGCCCGCGCCACGGCCGACCGGTCGTCGTAGCCGATCAGGCCGTACGAGGTCACCGAGGTGAGCTCCCAGAACACGAAGACCGCGATCAGGTCGTCGGCGCTGACGAGGCCGGTCATCGCCCCTGCGAACCCGACGAGGAGGGCGGCGAACCGGGCGAGTCCGGGCTCGTCGCCGCGGAAGTAGCCGTAGGCGTAGACGAAGATCAGCACACCGATCCCGCCGACGAGTCCGAGCATCACCAGCGAGAGCGCGTCGACCCGGAACGACAGCTCGAGCCCGAGGCCGGGCACCCACCGGTACGAGTCGGTGACGACCTCGCCGTCGATCACGTCGCCTCCGTACGCCACGACCCACACGACCGTCGCCAGTGGCGCCAGCGCGCCGAGCAGGAACACCCGGCGGCCGATGCGCGTCCCCAGCGCTCCCGCGAGTGCCGCGACGACGATGTGGATCGCGAGGACCGCGACCATCAGGCGGACCGCAGGGCCATCGAGGCGCGCACGCGCGGGTCGCAGAGGGTCACGGTCGCCGACGCTAGTTGACCAGCGCGGTGCGCAATGTGGTCCCGAACGACCGTGACGAAGCAAGCCAGGCTGGCTTCGTCACGGTGGCCGGTGGAGGGGTCTACAGCGGGGTGTTGCCGTGGCGGCGGGGGGCGATCCGCTCCCGTTTGCCGGCGAGCATCGACAGTGCGCCGGCCACCTCGCGTCGCGTGTCGGCGGGGTCGATCACGGCGTCGACGAAGCCGCGCTCGGCCGCGACGTAGGGGTTGAGCAGGCGCTCGGCGTAGTCGGTCTCGAACTCGGCCCGCTCCTCGTCGGGAGCGCCCCGGCGGAGGATGGCGGCGGCCTGCCCGGCTCCCATCACGGCGATCTCGGCGCTCGGCCAGGCCAGGCAGACGTCGTTGCCCATCGTCTTGGAGTCCATCACGATGTACGCGCCCCCGTAGCTCTTGCGCAGGATCACGCACACCCGTGGCACCGTCGCCCGCCCGTAGGCGTAGACGAGCTGCGCCCCGTGGCGGATCATGCCGCGCCACTCGAGGTCCTTGCCGGGATAGAAGCCGGGCGTGTCGACCATCGTGACGATCGGCAGGTTGAACGAGTCGCAGAGTGCGACGAACCGGGCCCCCTTCTGCGATGCCGGGATGTCGAGCGTGCCCGCCAGGTGCATCGGCTGGTTGGCGACGACGCCGACGCTGCGGCCGCCGATCGTGGCGAACGCCGTCACGATGTTGCCGGCCCAGCGCGAGTGCACCTCGAGCAGCGACCCGTCGTCGACGATCGCCTCCGCGACCGCGCGCACGTCGTAGCTCCCGGTCGGCGTGTCGGGGATCAGCTCGCCGGCCTCCGGACACGATCGATCGACCGGGTCGGCGACGGGCTCGCGCGGCGCCGGCTGGTCGACGTGGTCGGGCAGCCGGGTGAGCACGTCGGCGACGACATCGGTCGCGGCGGCCCGATCGGGCGCGGTGATGGCGGCGACACCGGCACTGCGGGCGAGCGTGTCGGCCGAGCCGAGCTCGTCCTTGGTGATCGCGACGCCGGTGAACCGCTCCACGGTGTGCGTGCCGTTGACGAACGCGTAGGAGCGCTCGGTCGCGACGACGAGGTCGGCGAGGCCGAGCAGGAGCGCAGGGCCGGACACCGCCGGACCGTCGAGGATCGCGATGACCGGCACCACGCCGGAGCACCGGTTCAGCGCTCGCGCGACCCGACCCCAACCGTGCAGCGGCGCGATGCCCTGCCCGATGTCGGCGCCGGCCGAGCTCATCACCAGCACGAGCGGCAACCGCTCCTCGAAGGCGGTCAGGGCCCCCGTCTCCATCACCATCGCCATCTCGGCGGTCAGCGGCACGCCGCGACCGGTGTCGACGAACTCGAACCAGACCACCCGCCGAGCCCCGAGCAGCCTCGTGCGCACCCGGGCCGAACCGGGGACGTGAGCGGCGAGGGTCACGTCGTCGAGCAGCGACGCGTCGATCGATGCATTCCCCTCCCCGGACATCGGGGCGCACAGTAGTTGCCGCTGCGCCCCGGCTCGCGCAGCGGAGCCGGTCGGCTGCGCTCAGTCGGCCTCGTAGACGGCGATTCCCGGCTGTTGCGGCGCGTGTTCGGCGATCAGTTCCTTGAGCAGGATCGTGAAGGCGTTGGTCGCCGCGTTGGGGGCGGGACGGCGACGCCGCACCCAGGCGACGACGCGGCCGGGCAGCTCCGGTACGGCGATCCGGCGGAAGTCGCCCGACCAGTCGCGGGGCGCGGCGGTGGCGGGCACGATCGCCGCCCCGAACCCGTCGAAGGCCAGCGCAGCCAACAGCCGCACCCCGTCGATCTCGGCCTGGGGTCGGAGCGTGAACCCGGCCGCACCGGCGGCTCGGTCGAGCACGCGTCGCAAAGCGACCCCCTTCGGAGGGAGCAGCAGCGGCACGTCGTGCAGCTGGTCGAGCGTCATCTCCTCGAAGGCGGCGAGCGGGTGGTCGGCCGGGGCGAGCAGGAACAGCTCCTCGGAGAACAGCGGTTCGACGACCAGTTCGGGATCGTCGATCGGCAGGTGCACGATCGCCCCGTTGAGCTGCCCGGCGATCACGGCGGGCACGATCGTGGTCGTGCTGCCCTCGCTGATCAACGGCCTGATCTTGGGGTGGCGCTGTGTGATCTCGCGCAGGATCTGCGGCCAGAGCCACCTCGCCGTCGTGCCGATCGCGCCGATCCGCGCCTCGCCCGACACGTCGTCGGCGACCGAGGCGATGTCGGCGGCGATGTCGTCGATGTCGTGCAGCACGCGGCGTGCCCGCTCGACCACCCGCAACCCCTCCTCGGTCATGGTCGACGTCGACCGGTCGACCAGGGTCGTGCCGAGCTCCTGTTCGAGCTTGGCGACGTGACCCGACACGTTCGACTGCACGGTGTAGAGCGCCCGCGCCGCAGCCGAGAAGGTGCCGTGATCGGCGACGGCGACGATGGCCGCCAGTTGGCGCACGTCCACGGCGGTGAGCCTACCCTGCTCCGACCCGCTCCATCGGAAAAACCGATCGGTGTCATCACCATGTTCTGGTTGCGAGATAGCCGGAGGGTTGTGCATACTTTCACAACAAGAACGACGCGAGAACACCCCCCATGTTCCGCTTCGAGGGACTCCCGCACGTCGGTCCCCCATCCGATGGGAGTTCCAGGTTGAGACGCCCCGATTCCCCAATCGGGGCGTCTCCCGTTTTCGCTTCCCGGGAGCACGCTGGGGACGCCGTTCGGACCTGCGCAGTAAGGTGCCCCCGTGGCATCCAACGACGATCGGCGCGGCGCAGCCTTCTTCGACCTCGATCGCACGCTGCTCAGGGGTGCGAGCGGCGAGGTCTTCTCGTCGGCGATGCGCGCGGCCGGCCTGGTCAGCCGCACGATCCCGGGTGAGAAGTACCTCTACCAGCTCTTCAACACCGTCGGCGAGACGCTCCCGTCGATGGCGCTCGCCCGCCAGGCGGTCAACCTCGCCCGCGGCAAGTCACGGCTCAGCGTCGCCGTCGCCGCCGATGCCGTGGCCGATCAGCTCGTCGAGATGGTCCAGCCCTTCGCCGACCCCGTCTTCGAGATGCACCGGGCGCAGGGTCGCCCGCTCGTGCTGGCGACCACGACCCCGCTCGATCTCGTCAAGCCCTTCGCCGAACGACTCGGTCTCGACGACGTGGTCGCCACCGAGTACGGCGTGGGAGACGACGGCGACACCTACGACGGGTCGCTCGCCGGACCCTTCGTCTGGTCGACCGGCAAGCTCGAGGCGGTCCGGACGTGGGCCGAGGAGAACGGGATCGATCTCGGCGCCAGCTACGCCTACTCCGACTCCGTGTACGACACGCCGCTCCTGTCGGCCGTCGGGCATCCGATCGTCGTCAACCCCGACTACCGCATGGTGGTGATGGCGGCGGCCCGACGCTGGCCGACGATGGACCTGACGATGGCCGCACCTGGTGTGCGAGCGCCCGGGACCGGCCTCGAGGCCCAGAAGGTCGCCCTCGCCTTCCATCGACCGGCGATCGTGCCCTACGCCGACATCACCATCACCGGCGTCGAGCACATCCCTCGCAGCGGCCCGGCGATCATCGTCGGCAACCACCGCTCGTACTTCGATCCCACCGTCATGGCGATGGTGATCGCCGAAGCGGGTCGAACGGTCCGCTTCCTCGGCAAGAAGGAGGTCTTCGACGCGCCGATCCTCGGCACGATCGCACGGGCCTTCGGCGGCATCCGCGTCGAGCGCGGCACGGGGTCGGACGAACCGCTGGACGCAGCCGCCGCGGCGCTGCAGCGCGGCGAGATGGTCGCGATCATGCCGCAGGGGACGATCCCGCGCGGGCCGGCGTTCTTCGATCCGACGCTCAAGGGTCGGTGGGGCGCCGCGCGGCTCGCGCAGATGACCAAGGCGCCGGTGATCCCGATCGGGCTGTGGGGCACCGAGAAGGTGTGGCCGCGGTCGTCTCGGCTGCCGAGGGTCTTGAACATCACCGATGCCCCGCCGGTGTCGGCCACCGTCGGGCCACCCGTCGAGCTGAAGTACAAGAAGCTCGAGCCCGACACGAAGCGCATCATGAAGGCCATCACCGCGCTGCTACCACCCGAGGCGCGCGAACCCCACGACCCGACGCCCGAGGAGCTCGTCGCCACCTATCCGCCGGGATATCGCGGCGACCCCGAGGCCGAGTCCGACCGGCGCCCCGGCACCGACACCCGGTGACGGCCCGCTCGGCCCCAGCTCCGACGGGAGCTGGCGGCCGTCGGGACGACGATCGAGGTGACATGGGTCATCCGAACGGCCGATTGCGGGAAAACCCTGTATTTCAGCTGTGTGACAGGGTTACTCTTGACGTGAGGGAGACGTGATGAGTTCGGCGGTGTCGGCAACCAACCAGGGTGGGCGCAGCCGGGTCTCGACCTGGTGGCACGGTCGCTACGGCGCGCGTCTCGCGATGGAGATCGCGATCTGCGGCGGGCTGCTCATCGTCTACCGCCTGATCCGCACCGTCAACAAGGGCGACCTGCGCGCTGCGTTCGCGAACACCGCCGAGGTCATCCGCTTCGAACGGTGGCTCGGCATGCCCTTCGAGGACGACATCCAGGGCTGGCTGCTGGCCCACCCGACGCTCATCAAGCTCCTCAACCACTACTACATCTGGTTCCACTTCCCGGCGGCGATCGGACTGTTGCTGTGGCTGTTCGTGCGCCATCACGACCGGTACTTCGCGATCCGCAACCTGATGGCGTTCATCACGTTCGCGGCCCTCATCATCCACCTGGTCTATCCGTTGGCGCCGCCGCGGATGATGTCCGGCTTCGTCGACACGATGCGGGTCTACGGACCGAGCATCTACCCGCCCAACGCGCTCGAGGGCGCCGCCAACCAGATCGCAGCGATGCCCTCGCTGCACTTCGGCTGGGCGATGATCGTGGCCATGGCGGTCGTGTCCGTGCTCAAGTCGCCGTGGCGGTGGCTGATCCTCCTGCACCCGATCCTGATGACCTTGGCGATCATCGCCACCGCCAACCACTGGTGGATCGACGCCGCCGCGGCGGGATTCCTCATCGTCGCTGCGGTCGCCGTCTGGCGGCTCGCCTGCGCGAGGGTCGGCGCCGGACGTTCGTCACGGCGCCGACCCGA
>CBFCWS010000103.1:0-9210 GCA_965601765.1 uncultured Ilumatobacter sp.
CACCGACTCGTCGAAGGCGTTCGGCCGCAGAGACGACCTCGACCCCCTGTACTGGGCGGTCGGCGCAGCGACCGGATGGGGCGGCCTACCGCCGACCGCGGCGCTCTACGAAGGCGGCTACCCGGACCGCAACGATGGCGAGACGCCGCACACGCTCACCGTCCGCGACGTCCCCTGCGACGCGTTCTGGTCGGTGACGCTCTACGACGCCGACGGCTGGATGCCGGTCAACGAGTTCGACGCGTACTGCTACAACAACGTCACCGCCGAGCGGAACGACGACGGCACTGTCACGATCCACTTCGGCGGCCACCCCGACCAGCCGAACTACTTCCCGATCGTGCCCGGCTGGAACTACGTCTTCCGCGTCTACCGGCCGCGACCCGAGGTGCTCGACGGCACCTGGACATTCCCGGAGGCCCAACCTGTCGACTGAACCTGTGGCGGTGGCGCCCACCCGGCCCAGAGGAGGCCAGTGATGTCATGGAGCGAGGTACAGCAGGGCCCTGCGTTCGGCTTCACCGTGGTGGCGCTCATGGTGGTGTTCGGCCCCTTGATCGCAGCGCAGCTGCGGATGCCCGGCCTGCTCGGACTGCTGTTGGGCGGGGCGTTGATCGGCCCGAACATGCTCGACGTCCTACCGAGCTTCGACACCTTGAACTCGGTGGGCACCATCGGGGTCCTCTACCTGATCTTCCTGGCGGGCCTGCAGCTCGACATCGATGCCTTCCTCCGATTTCGTCGGATCTCGGTCGGTTTCGGTCTCTTGACGGCGTTCGTACCGTTGGCGTTGGGCACCATCATCGCCTTGGTGCTGGACATCGACGCTGCCGCCGCATTGTTGGTCGGATCGTTCTGGGCATCGTTCACGTTGATCACGTATCCAACAGTCAGCAATTACGGGCTGACGAAGAACCGTGCCGTCGCTGCGATCGTCGGGGCGAGCTCGATCACCGACACGATCTCGTTGATCATCTTGGCCCTGGTGATCGGCTCCGAGACCGGCGACGCGAGCGGGCCGCGACTGGTGTTCGACATCGCAGCGGGTCTCGTGGTGCTGGCGGTGTGGTGTCTCGCCATCTATCCGAAGCTGGCGCGTGCGTTCTTCACCGGGTTGGGCCAGGAACGGACCCTGCGTTACGCAATGGTGTTGATCGGACTGACGTCGGCGGCGGTGGTCGCCGAACTGGTCGGGATCGAAGCGCTGATCGGCGCGTTCTTCATGGGTGTCGGGCTCAACCGTCAGGTTCCGAACGCCAGCACGTTGATGGCGGTCACGGACTTCTTCGGCAATGCGTTCTTCATTCCGACCTTCTTGATCTCGGTCGGACTGCTGTTCGATCCAGAGGTGATGTTCACCGCCGACACGCTCCGGCTCGCCGCCGGATTCATCGGCGCGCTCGTCATCGGCAAAGCGATTGCCGCATGGGTGTCGGGACGGATCTTCGATCTGAGTCGTGCCGAGACCGGTCTGATGTTCTCCATGTCGGTCGCCCAGGCGGCGGCGACGCTTGCGGCGACCATCATCGGTCTCGAGGCGGGCCTCTACGGCGACGACGTCGTGAACGCAGTGATGGTCGTCGTTGCTGCGAGTCTGGTCATCACCTCGATCGGCACCGATCGGTTCGCTCCCCAGGTCCCGGTCCCCGTCGGCGAGGTGCGCCGCCCGGGGGAAGCCATCCTCGTCCCGACGCTCGACGTACCCGACGAGATGCTCACCGGCATGGCTGTGGTCGCCGGCCGGCTCGCCGAGGACGCGGGCGGCCTGGTGCAGCCGATCGTCGTTGCGACGTCGACGTCGCCCGACGACCACCGGCACGCTCGCGATGAAGTCATTAGCGCCGACACGATCCACCGACGGGCCGGGCAGGACGTCGACACCGAGTTCCGCATCGACCGGTCCGTGGCTTTCGGCCTGCAACGCTCGGCACTCCAGGACGACTCGACCCTGCTGATCCTGCCGTGGACAACCGGGGATCTGACCCGGAGTCGGCTGCTCGGAGCCCGTTACAGCGAGATCGTCGCTGCGACGTCGCTCCCGGTCATGATCACAGCCCTCCACCCCAACCTCGACCTCAAGAAGGCGACCGTCGCCCTCGTTGCCCACGACGTGTCGGTTGGTGGACGGCCGTCGCTCCAACTCGGGGCCGATGTCGGCAGTGCGCTCGCCGATCGCGAACGACCACTGATCGTCGGGCCCACGGCCAAGGACGCACTCACTCACATCGATCTGGATCTACCGGAGCACATGCTGTACCGGACGGGTGATGACGTCGTCGAGTGGGTCGAAGCACACACCCAAGTCGGCGACATCGTCGTCACCCCCTTCGTCGGCATCACGATCCGCTCCGCAGCCCGCAAGATCCACGACCTCGGGCGCAACGTCCTCGCCGTCGCGGCCAACCCAACGGCACAGCCCACACGCGGGGCGTCGACGATGAGCATTCCTCCCGGCGGAACGATCAACTCTGCCTGAGAGGAACCGCTCGATCTCGAGCCGTCTCCATG
This sequence comes from uncultured Ilumatobacter sp., assembly GCA_965601765.1. Classification (GTDB taxonomy): domain Bacteria; phylum Actinomycetota; class Acidimicrobiia; order Acidimicrobiales; family Ilumatobacteraceae; genus Ilumatobacter. The sequence continues at coordinate 2,509 of CBFCWS010000103.1, forward strand.
CTCCATCGAGGGCCTCGGCGTGGGCCGACGCATCTCGAACACGCAGTCCGGCGTCCGTTGCCTGCACGAAGCGCTCCTCACCGTTTGCTCGCAGTTGGAGGAGCCGCATGCGCGCTGACGTCCAGTGCGCAGAAACGCGCGTCCGATGAGCCAGTTCAACCCGATCGATATCCGGCAAACTGCGCACGCCGACCCGAGCGATAACGCGCGTCGAGCCTTGAGCGCGCGAAAACGTGCGTCCGATGAGCCGGTTCGACCCGCCCTACATCCGGCAGAGCGAGCGGTATGGCAGATTCAGGGCCGACCACGGTCCGCGCGGGCGACGCATCACCCTCGGCTCGGGCGGTCACGGCCAGATCGCCGCAGGGTCAGGACTTCGCTCGGTCCACCCAGTAGCGCGGACGGCGCCGCTCATGCGCGACGGCGAGTACGACGATGCGTTGGTCGCCGATGAGGTAGGCGACGTAGTACGGGAACCGTGGAACCGTCACACCTCGCACCTCGAGGTCATCGGAAACGAACTCGACGAAGCTTCGGGCTCGCGGCCAGCGCGTGATCGATTCCACTGCACGGTCGACCGCAGCAAGGAATGTGAGTCCCAGGCCCCTGCGTTGATTCTCGTACCACCGATCGCGGACCTGTTCTTGCCTCGAGTCAGTGCAGGATCCGGCACGTCGGGTACGGCGTCCCGAGGTCGACCACCATGCGCGATCGGTCCGCGGATGACGGTGCTGTACGCGACGGGCTGGGTGGAACCGGATGCGGACCTGGCCGAGCCACTTCCGGGCGTCACCGTCGTCCCTCTGTCCGGGAGATCTCGCGCGGACCTGACGCGGACCTGGAAACGAGAACGAGGCGCCTCTGGGCGCCTCGTAACTCTTCTACCAGGGACTTTGTGGTGGGCGATATTGGACTCGAACCAACGACCCCTGCCGTGTGAAGGCAGTGCTCTAGCCATCTGAGCTAATCGCCCGTGCGGGGCGACACGTTACCAGCGGCGCCGACCGATCAGCCGCGGATTCGGTGCACGGTTCGAGGGGGCGCTGCGGACGGACCGCTCAGCCGTCGAGCGGCGATCCCTCGGTGACCGGGCCGACGAGCGGACCACCGCCCACCGCCAGCGCGAGGCAGACGTAGCGCCCGTCGAAGGAGCTCCACGTCTGCTCCGTCGGCGCGACCGGCACCACGCCGACGCGAGCCGAATCGACGGCGACGAGCGCACAGGACGCGGCTGCCGCCTCGTCGGCCGCCTCGAAGCCCGGGTACTCCTCGGCTGCGTCGTCCCCCTGCTCGCGCAGGTTGCCCACGGCGACGACCTCGACGTCGTGCGGTTCGTCGCAATCGATCAGCTCGACGGCGAACACGCCGATCGAGCCGTCGCCCTCGTCGGCGTCGGGGAGATCGAAGCAGTCGCCGACCTCGAGATCGACGAACGACGTGTCGCCGTCGCGCATGACGACGGCGAGCAGCACGAACGCGAGCACGACGATCGCCAGCCCGGCGAACGCCGGACCGGCCACGCGGAGGAAGCTCACGCCGCCGCCTCCAGACAGGCGCGCACGAGGCCGAGACGATCGCGGTGCGCGACGAGACCGGACGGGCAGCGGGCGTCGAGCGGGACGATCAGCTCGACGACCCGGTCGTCGACGCCCGTGCAGGCGATCTCGCGCACGTCGTTGTTCGGGAGGAGCTCGACGCACGAGCCGACGCGGAGGATGCCGTCCGGCGGTTCCTCAGCCGGCGGATCGACGAAGAACGACGCGACGAGGACGATCGCACACCCGATCAGCGCGACGATCGCCATCGCCTTCCACGGGATTCTCGCCGGACCGGACGCCGCCGATCGCCGCCGGCGCAGCTCCATCTCCGCCTCGACGTCGGGATCGGGGTGCGGACCCCGCTCCGCCGTCGTGCTCGCACCGGCCGCCGACGAGCCCGACGGCCCGAAGGCCCGCCGGTCGTACTCGGCCCGCCGGACCGGATCGGCGAGCACCTCGTACGCGGCGTTCACCGACGACATGACGTCGTCGCCGCCGCGCCGCCGGTCGGGATGATGCTGGCGCGCCCGGGCGTGGTACGCCTGACGGATCTCGGTCGCGGACGCCGTGCGCGCGACCCCGAGCGTTCGGTAGTGATCGGGGCGCGATCGATCGGTGGGGGTCACAGCGCCGCCCAGCGTACGGCCGCTCGGGCTCGACTCGGATCCACGGGTCGGAACCACCCCGCTCGGAGCCCGGGAGTCCGAGCCCGAGCATGGCGATGGCCGGGGAACGAGACGCCCCCCGGCCATCTGCGGCAGGCACAGTGTCCCGCGACGACGGGACCACAACCGCCGTCAACACTGCGAACCGCTCGCATCACATCGTAAAGTGCACGGTGCGTCACCGCCAGTCCACTTCGGGGTGATTCTTCCGTTTGTGTCGCGCAATTGTTCACGCGACGTGGGTATTCGACCACAACCTCCACGCTGCGTCCAACACGATCCTTGCAGTCAGCAAGTGTCGCGCCGTCCCGATCCGCGCGCGTCGCTCCCCCGTCGTCGCGGGACGTCGGTAGCCGACGTCAGTAGCCGACGTCAGTAGCCGGCGTCGAGATCGACCGGGCCGATCAACGGCTCGCCGTTCGCGAACCGTCGCACGTTGGCGGTCACCCGCGCCGCGAGCCGGGGTTGCCCCATCTCCGGGGTCGTGCCGGTGTGCGGGGTGATGATGCAGTTGCGCATCGTCCAGAGCGGATGACCGTCGGGCAGGGGCTCCGGCTCGGTGACCTCCAGGCCGGCGCCGCCGATCAGCCCCTCGGCCAGCGCGGCGACGAGATCGTCGGTCACGACGTGGCGGCCACGCGCCACGTTGACCAACCAGGCGTGCTCCTCCATCAGGGCGAGCTCGTCTGCCCCGATCAGGCCCTCGGTGTCGGGGGTGAGCGCGAGCGCGAGCACGACGAGATCGGCACCGGCCAGTCCGTCGGCGTAGCGGTCGGCCTCGAGGACGAGGTCGACGCCGTCCATGTGCTGGACACGGTTGCGCACGACCGTGATGTGCACGTCCCACGGCGACAGGAGCTCGACGAGGCACTCTGCGATCGCTCCCCCTCCGAGGATCGTGACCCGTCCACCGAGCAACGTGTGACCCCGCTGCGCGGTCCACGTGTCGGTCCTGGCGTACTCGCCCAGACCGCGTAGACCGGCCAGGCCGAGCGCGAGCGCGAGCTCGGCGACCGGCCGGGCGTACACCCCCTTGCCGCAGGTCCACTGCCGCTGGCGGTCGAGATGGTCGATGAACTCCTCGACGCCGGCGAACGGCAGCTGCACCCACGTGGCCTGGGGGGCTCGCCGGACCGCAGCGGCGAGACCGGCGGCGGCACGGGGATCGGCCCAGACGATCGCCTCGCACTCCTCGAGCGGGACGATCTCGCCACCGCCGTCGACGATGGCATCGGCGAGGTACGTCGGACGAGGTTCGGGTTCGAGCGCGATGCGAGGAGTGCGGGACATCCGTCGTAGGTGTAGCAGACCCCGCCGGTCGGCGCGGACCCCGGCCCGTGGGGGTTCGACGACCGCTCGCGGTGGCAGCAGGCCGCCGGTCGGAGCGACGCCGGACCGCACGCACGTCGCGGTGCGAACCGTCGACGCCCTCGGGCACCCGACCCCGGATCTACGATGGGCGGATGGCCGCTCCCGTCATCTCCACCGTCGGCGTTCCCAAGGAGGTCAAGACGCTCGAGCACCGCGTCGCGATGACGCCGGACGGCGTCCGTGAGCTGGCGGCGGCAGGGGTCGAGGTCGTCGTGCAGACCGGCGCCGGCGCCGGCGCGTCGATCACCGACGACGACTACCGGGCCGCAGGCGCACGGATCAGCTCCGGTGCCGAGGAGGCCTGGGCACAGGAGATGGTCGTCAAGGTCAAAGAGCCCAGTGAGGACGAGTACGCGCTGTTGCGGCCCGACCTCACGCTGTTCACGTACCTGCACCTCGCCGCCTACCCCGAGGTCGCGCACGCCCTCGTCGCGGCGCGCACGACGGCGCTGGCGTACGAGACCGTCCAGCTCGACAACGGCGCGCTGCCGCTGCTCGCGCCGATGTCCGAGGTGGCCGGTCGCCTCGCCACGCAGATCGGCGCCCACTACCTCGAACGGCACAACGGTGGCCGCGGCGTCCTCATGGGCGGAGCACCCGGTGTGCGCCCCGCGAAGGTCGTGGTGCTCGGCGCCGGCAACGTCGGCTGGAACGCGGCATGGATCGCCGCCGGCATGGAGGCCGAGGTCGTCCTGATCGACAAGAGCATGGACCGTCTGCGCTGGGTCGACCAGATCCACAAGGGGCGGATCATGACCCTCGCGTCGAACCGCGGTGCGATCGAGCGCAGCGTCGCCGAGGCCGACCTCGTCATCGGCGCCATCCTCGTGCCGGGCGGTCGCGCCCCGGTCGTCGTCGACGAGGCGATGGTGGCGGGGATGAAGCCCCGCGCGGTGATCGTCGACGTCGCCGTCGACCAGGGCGGCTGCATCGAGACGATCCGCGAGACCACCCACGACGAGCCGACCTACACCGTCCACGACGTCATCCACTACGCGGTCGGCAACATGCCCGGCGCCGTTCCCCACACCTCCACCTACGCCCTCACGAACGTCACGCTCCCCTACATCCAGGAGGTCGCGGTCCACGGCGTCGCCGGCGCCGCACGGTTCGATCCCGCGCTCGCGCTCGGCGTCAACACGGTCGACGGCGGCGTCACCAACGAACCCGTCGCCGAGTTCCTCGGCGTCGATCACGTCGACCCGCTCGGCGCTCTCGCCTGACCGACTGCGCCGACCGATCGCACGGGATCAGTCGTCGGAGCGCGGACGCCGGCGCTGACGCTTCAGCTCGCCACGGCGCTGCTTGGCCTCGACCCGGCGGCGCTGGGAACCACGCGTCGGCTTGGTCGGCCGGCGCGTCGGCTCGACTCGCAAGGCGTCGCGGATCCGCGCTGCGAGCCGCTCCTCGGCGAGGGCACGGTTGCGGGTCTGGCTGCGCTCGTCGTCGGCGACGATGCGCGCCTCCGCTCCCAGCCTGCGGACGACGCGGCGCCGCTGCTCGGGTGAGAACGCCGCCGACGAGGTGAGATCGACCCGCACCTCGACGCGCGTGTGGGAGCGGTTCGCGTGCTGACCACCGGGCCCGCCGGACGGGCCGAAGCTGGTCTCGATCTCGCGCCGCGGGATGCGCACCGTCGGCGTGATGATCAGATCGTCGTGCACCACGCCAGCCTGCCACGCTGTGCGCATGGCTTCACTGCGACTCGGTGTCAACACCGGCTACTGGTCCTCGGGGCCGCCTGGCGGAGCGCTCGAGCTGGTCGAGACGGCCGACCGCCTCGGCCTCGACTCGGTGTGGACGGCCGAGGCGTACGGGTCCGACTGCCTGACGCCGCTCGCCTGGTGGGGCAGCCGCACCGAGCGGGTCCGGCTCGGCACCGCGATCGCCCAGATGTCGGCTCGCACCCCGGCCGCGACCGCGATGGCGGCGATGACGATCGACCACCTGTCGGGCGGGCGCTTCGTCCTCGGGATCGGCGCCTCGGGCCCGCAGGTGGTCGAGGGCTGGTACGGCCAGCCGTACCCGCGCCCACTGGAGCGCACCCGCGAGTACGTCGAGATCGTCCGCTCCGTCCTGCGACGCGACGAGCCGGTCGAGTTCCACGGCCGCCACTACGACCTGCCGTACCGCGGCGACGACGGACTCGGCATCGGCAAGGCGCTCAAGTCGACGGTGCACCCGGTGCGGACCGAGATCCCGATCCACCTCGCCGCCGAAGGCCCGAAGAACATCGCCCTGTCGGCCGAGATCTGCGACGGCTGGCTCCCACTGTTCTTCTCACCCAAGGAGGACGCGTGGTACCGGGAGCAGCTCCGCCGCGGCTTCGAGGCGGCGGGCGACCCCGGCAAGGCCGACCGGTTCGAGGTCGTGGCGACCGTCCCCGTCGTCCCGGGCGACGACGTCGAGGCCTGCGCCGACCTGGTGCGGCCGTTCCTCGCGCTCTACGCCGGCGGGATGGGTGCCAAGGGCGCGAACTTCCACTTCGACGTGTTCGCACGGATGGGATGGGAGGACGTCGCGACGAAAGTGCAGGAGCTGTACCTCGACGGCAAGAAGCAGGAGGCCGCCGCTGCGATCCCACTCGCGATGGTCGAGGACGTCGCCCTCGTCGGACCGCTCGGCAAGCTCCGCGACGAGATCCCCACCTGGACCGACACCTGCCTGACGACCGTCCTGCTCACCGCCGGCGCCCACCAACTCGAGGACCTCGCCCACCTCTTCGCGTGACGGAGCAAGCCAGGCTTGCTCCGTCACGCAGGTGGTCGGTGATCAGATCGACGGCGGCGTCCGTGCCGGCAGCGGCGATCGGGGACAGGTCCTCGCCGAGGCCGAAGTCGGTGGCCGGGACCGAGACGAGGTGGGCGGTCGCCGGTTCGCTCCCGAGCGACGACGCGAGCGCGAGCAAGGCCGCCGGCGTGAGGTGGTGCGCCGAGCTGCCCGCCGGGGCCGGCGCGACCTCGCGGGCCGTCACCTCCGACACCCCGGGGTCGGCGTCGACGAACACGACGGCGCCCGCCGCAGCGACGTCGACCGCGAGCTCGGGCGTGAGCTGGATCACGGAACGTACCCGCACGTGGGGCAGCCCGAGCGCGGCGAGCCGCTCCGCGACGAGCCGGCCGGCGCCG
>CBFCWS010000104.1:0-9155 GCA_965601765.1 uncultured Ilumatobacter sp.
CCCAGTCCGGCGTGGTCCGGAGGTCGACGATCTCGACCGAGCCCTCGGGTGCCGTCGACCCGTCGAGGCCGTGCCGCAGCGATGCCGCGATCTCGTCGGCTCGCGACGGTCGACGATGGAAGAACCCGGTCAGCGTGCAGTGCGGCGGGTACGCCTGGGCGTCGGTCGGGCCGAGACGGCGTGCCTCGTCGAAGTAGCCGTCGCACTGCCGGGCCAGCTCGCCGGTCGGGCAGGCGTACAGGATCAGCTCGCGACGTTGCGGGTCGGCGGTCATCCCCGGGCGTCGCGCACCTCGGCGACCGTCGCGATCAGCGCGTGGGCCGTGTCGAGATCGGGCCCGGGGAAGACGTTGATGCTGCCGACGCCGGCCGACTCGAGCGCGGCGAGGTGGGCGACGGCGTCGTCGAGGGTGCCCACCGCACCGATCTCGCGCCAGTGATCGGCCGGCATCCCGAGCAGCGCCGCGGACCCGTCACGCTCGACGCGCGCCTTCATCTCGTCGTGGAACGGCAGCACCGTGAACGCCGGCAGGTCCTCGAGCACGAGCTCGGCGAGCTCGTCGGCCACGTGGCGGTAGGCGGACCGGCGATCGGCGTCGACCGACAGCATCGTGAACGTCGCGATCTCGAACGGATCGGGGTGTCCGGCCATCTCGCGCGCCCACCGCACGTAGGTCGGCCCCGCACCTTCGACGAGGATCACACCGTCGGCGACCCGCCCGGCCAGCGCGAGCGATCTGCGCTGCTGGACGCCCGCGAGCACCGGCGGCACGACGACGGGCGGTTGGTCGAGCCGCACGCCGTCGAGCGACACCTCGCGCCCGGCGAACGTCACCTCGTCACCCGCGAGCAGCCGCCGCACGACGGTGACGACCTCGTCGAGCGTCGTCAGCGGCGACGGGGTCCGGGCGCCCATCTGCCCCATCCACGACTGGACACCGTGGCCGATGCCGGCGACCAGGCGGCGGGGGGCGAGGTTGGCCAGCGTGGCGATCTCCATCGCCGTGATCGCGGGGTTGCGGGCCACGGCGGGCATGATCCCGATCCCGACGCCGACCCGGTCGGTGACCGCCAGCGCGGTGGCGGCCAGGCTCACGCCGGCGGTGTAGAAGCAGTCCTCGATCACCCAGAGATCGTCGAGACCGGCCGCCTCCACCGCGGTCGCGTACTCGACGATCGCTCCCGCCGGATAGCCGCGGTCGAAGCACATCCCCATTCGAGCCGTCACGACCTCCGAAGCTACTCCGATGACGGCGATGCGTCGCTCGATCCCGGGGCAGTCGACGTCGTCGCGGTCGGTCGGCCGCACCCGTCGGCATCGCCGGCCTCGGCGTGGTGATGTCGTCGCGTCGACGGAGCCGACGTGTTCACGACGAACGCCGGCCACGGAACCCGACACCGACGCGAGAACTTCTCGATCGGGCTTCCCCGATCGCGCCCGTCGACGGGCGGCGGTCAGAGCTGGTCGGCGAGCTCGAGCCAGGTGGTCTCGGCCGACGTCAGCTCGGTCTGCGCGGCCGTGAGCTCGGCGCCGAGGCGTGCGATCTCGTCACGGTCGGTCACGCCGGTCAGCTCGTCGGTGAGTCGCGCGACCCGGGCGCTCAACCGCTCGACGACCTTCTCGGTCTCGCGCAACCGGCGGTTGACGGTCGACGGGCTCGGTCCGTCGCGGCGCGTCGCCCGCGTGTCACCCCGCGACGGTTGACGGCTCGGCCCGGCTCGGCGCGCTGCGCGCCGCTCCAGCCAGCCGGCGACCCCGCCGGGGACCCGCTCGAAGATGCCGCCGGGCTCGAGCGCGAGCACGTGGTCGACCGTGCGGTCGAGGAACGTGCGGTCGTGGCTGGCGACGACCAGTGCTCCCGGCCAGTCATCGAGGAACTCCTCCAGGGCGCGCAACGTGTCGAGGTCGAGGTCGTTGGTCGGCTCGTCGAGCACCAGCAGGTTGGGCGCATCGGCGAGCGTCATCACCAGTTGCAGCCGTCGCCGCTCGCCCCCGGAGAGCATCCGGACCGGTGCGTACTGGGCGGTCGAGTCGAACCAGAACCGCTCCAGCAGCCGGCGGTCGCGCCAATCGGGCTGCCGGTGCGGCCCTGCGACCAGCTCGCGCACGATCGCGTCGCCCGGCAGGTCGACGCCGTGCTGGTCGACGTATCCGGTCACGACGGTCGACCCGCGGCGGACCTCACCCGAGGCGGGCTCGGTCCGACCGGCGACGATGTCGAGCAACGTGGTCTTGCCGGCGCCGTTGGGGCCGACGACGCCGATCCGGGCACCCGGTTCGACGACGAGATCGACCGAGTCGAACACGTCGATCGGTTCGTCGTCGCCGAGGCGCTGGCCGACGCCTTCGAGCGCGACGACCTGGTTGCCGAGCCGTCGAGTCGACATGTCGGCCAACAACGCCGAGCTGCGATCGTCGTCGCGGGCCGCGCCGCCCCCGACGATCTCGCGCGCCGACCGCAGCCGCGCCTTGGGCTTGGACGATCTCGCCGGCGCACCCCGGCGGAGCCAGGCCAGCTCGCGACGCGCCAGGATCCGGCGGGTCGCCTCCGCGTCCGCCGCAGCGGCGAGACGCTCCGCCCGGCCGGCGAGGAAGGCCGCGTATGCGCTCTCGCCCTGCCGCGCGCGATGCAGGTGGGCCTCGCCCGCATCGAGCTCGACGACGGTGCCGTCGCCGCGTGCGGTGGTGAGCCGGTCCATCAGGTGGCGATCGTGGGTCACGATCACGAGCGCGGCCGACGTGCGTGCGAGGCGGTCCTCGAGCCACTCGATCGCCTCCAGGTCGAGGTGGTTGGTCGGCTCGTCGAGCACGACGAGGTCGTGCTCACCGACGAGCGCGGCGGCGAGCGCGACCCGCTTCGCCTGCCCGCCGGACAGCTGATCCGTCCTCCGCTCGAGGAGCGATCCGACCCCGAGGCTCGTGGCCACCGCAGCGGTCTCCCAGTGGTCACCGAGGTGGTCGCCGACGGTGCCGGCCGGCAGGACGGGGTCTTGCGCGAGCGTGGCAATCCGCACCCCACGGCCGAAGCGAACGGTGCCGGCGTCGGGCGCGAGCGCTCCCGCCACGATGCGCAGCAACGTGGTCTTGCCCGATCCGTTGATGCCGACGAGTGCGACCCGCTGCGCGGTCGACACGGTCAGCGAGACGTCGGCGAACAGCGGCTTGTCCGGCTGCGAGACCGCGATGCGTTCGAGGTCGACGCAGATCACCGCTCCACGATACGACCTGCGCACGACGGTCCGCCGAGAGACCAGGCGTGCGACCTGCCGGTGCCCGGCGAGGATCCGCGTGACGATCCGCCGGCGATCAGCGGACGACGACGACCGGTGCGTGGGCGTGCGTGGCGACGGTGGCGCTCGTCGAACCGAGCAGCACGCCGGCGAACCCACCGTGGCCCCGCGAGCCGACGACGACGAGATCGGCGTGGCGCGACTCGTCGACCAGTGCGTACCCGGGTGATCCGCGCGTCGTCAGACGGCGGACCTCGACGCCGTCGGGCGCAGGACCGGCGGCGTCGATCACCCGATCGACGAGCTCGAAGGCGGCAGCCTCCAACGGCTCGATCTCGATCGCGATGGCGAAGGTCCCCATCACGATCGGTGGGAGCTGCCAGCTGTGCACGACGTCGATCCGCTCGACGCCCGGGATGCCGTATGCCCAGCGGAGGGCACCGACCGACTCGTTGGCGCGGCCGTCGTCCCCGCCACGATCCTCGCCGTCGTCGTCGCGGTCGCCTCCTCCGTCACCGTGATCGTCGACCCCGACCAGGACGGTCCGGGGTGCGGCGACCACCTCGCCACGGAAGACGACCACCGGCTTCGGAGCGTGGTGCAGCAGATAGCTGGCGGTCGAACCGAGCATCATCGAGATCCGGCCGTGCCCCGCCGGGCCGACGACCAGCAGATCGGCGCCCTCCTCGGCGGCGACCGTGATCAGCTCGCGGCCGGGATGCCCCTGGCGGACGATCGGGCACATCCGGTCGTCGTCGATCGCCCCGAGGATGCCGGCGAGGCCGCTGCGGGCCGCCATGCCCACCTCCTCGGCGTCGACGACCGACGTGATGTCGTAGTGGACGACGACCGGGAGGTCCCACACGTGGACCGCGACGATGCGGTCGTCGGTCCCCGCGAACTGCAGGGCCCACTCGAGGGCCGATCGCGAGGCATCGCTGTGGTCGACGCCGACGACGATCGTCCGCTGCGCCCGCGACGTCGCGCTCGGGTCGCTCGTCGTCGGTTCGCTGGGGTTCATCTCGTCCTCCTGCCCGCTGTCGGGTCGATCCCATCGTCACGCCGCGGTCGTCGTGCGACAAGTGCCGTTCGTCCTTGGGCGCGCGAGCCCGGCTCGCCGTGCGGCGAGCCGGGCTCGGGGGGTGGGAGGAAACGGGGCGCGGGACCGCGCGGGCGGGTCGTACGATCAGCCGTCCGAGGCGGCCGGCCGTCCGGGATGTTCGCCGTTCACGCGGTCCTCGATGCGCTCGGCCCGCTCGGCGAGGCGATCGGCGGCCTCCTCGCTGGTCAGCCGACCGTTGTCGACGTCTGCGTCGAGGTGATCGCTGACCTCGTCGACGAGCGCGTCGACGACGACCTGCGGGTCGATGCCGTTCGCCTCGGCGACGTCGGCGATCGACGACCCGTTCCGGAGCTCGGTGCGCAGCGTCTCCGCGTCGATGCCGAGGAGGTCGGCGACCACGTCGCCGCCGAACCGCTCACCCCCGTGCCCCCGGCGCTCGCCTCCGTGGCCGGCGCGCTCGGGACGGTTCTCCACGAGATGGGCGGCGACGGCATCGGCCTGGGCGGCGGTGATCGTGTCGGCGTCGACCAGCGGCTGGAGCGCCTCGCGCAGGTGGGCGCCCGGTTCGGGCCGGTCCGCATCCTGCTCGGCGAGGGGATCCACCGCCGACGGCGTCTCCTCCCCGGCGACCGCAGCGGTCGTGGTGGTGGTGTCGTCGGTCGCTGCGCTGGTGAGCGACGGCGCGACCATCGTCAGACCGATCGCAGCGCCGGCGATCAGCCCGGCGCCCACGCCGGCGGCGGTGCGGCGCGTGTCGCGGGGGGTGTGCTGGCGGGAAGTCGGAGGGTTCATCCTGGTCCTTTCGACGAGACCCCGGGCGGTGTTCGCCGAGGTCGCTGAATGTGGTACTTCCGACGATGCCCCCCGGCCGTGAAGGAACCGTCGGAGCGAGGTGAGGACTCGGTAAGAGTCGACCGGTCAGCGCACCGGCAGCCAGAAGCCGACCGCGGCGCCACCGCCCGGGCGATCGTCGACGACGACACCGCCGTCGTGCCGTCGTGCGACCTCGGCGACGATCGCGAGCCCGAGACCGGAGCCCGGCATCGCCCGCGCCGACTCGGCTCGTGCGAACCGCTCGAACACCGCGCTGCGATCGTCCGGATCGATCCCCGGCCCACGGTCGAGCACGGTGACGGTCAGGCGTCGGGCGCCGTCGGGCCCGACCGCGTCGGCGAGCTCGATCGTGATCGGGGCGTCGGACGGGTCGAACTTCACGGCGTTGTCGACCAGGCACGACAGGGCACGCTGCAACCCGGCACCGTTCGCCACGAGCGTCGCCCGGTCGCCCTGCACGCCGACGACGTCGATCCCGCGTTCGAACCTCCGGGACCCCCGTTCGGCGATCTGGCGCGCGATCTCGTCCAACGCCACGACCGAGGGGACGTCCTCGTCGGGTCCACCGCTCGTCGCGACGACGATCTCGTTCACCAGCGCGGTGAGCTCGTCGGTCTCGGCGTGGAGATCGGCGATGATCGCGGCGCGATCGTCGTCGTCGAGATCGGGGTGACGGCGCAGTGTGTCGAGATTGGTCCGCAGGCTCGTGAGGGGCGTGCGCAGCTCGTGACCCGCGTCCTCCACCAGCCGGCGCTGCTCGCCGCGCGAGCGAGCGAGCGCCCGCACCATCGCGGCGAACGCTCCGGTCAGCCGTCCGACCTCGTCGCCGCTCCCGCCGGCGGCGCCGTCGGCGCTGCCCGCTGCGCCGAGCTCGCCGTCGACAGCGGCGACCAGATCGTCGTCGACGTCGCCGGTCGTCCCGATGCGCTCCGCGGTCGATGTCAGCCGCCGGAGCGGGACGGTCAGCCGCGACGCGATCCACCAGCCGACCGCTCCGGCGACGGCGGCGACGACGAGCCCGACGAGCACGAGTCGCAGGCGCAGCGCAGCGAGCACGCGCTGGGTCTCGTCGAGTGGGCGACCGACCTCGACGAAGCTACGGCCCATGGCGATCGTGCGGATCCGGAAGTCGGTGCCGTCCGACTCGACGGTCGACAGCGCGCCGTCACGAGTCGCCCGCGCCCGGTCGAGGCGATCGGCCGCGGGCTCGATCGGCTCCGGGAACGTCGACTGCACCACCGAGCCGGTCGGGCCGATCACCTGTGCCGCGAGGTCCGACAGCGGACCGCGGGCGGGCAAGCGGTCACCCGGTGAGAGGCGACCACCGCCGACCGCCTGCTGGAGTGAACGGTCGACCTCGGCGAACAGGCGGTCGCTGGTCGACCGGTACGCGACGGTCGCGACCACGAGCGTCGCGACCGCCGCGACCAGTGCCAGGGCGAGCGCCACCTTCGTGCGGATGCTCACGTCAGCTCGCCTCGACGCGGGCGACGTAGCCGACGCCACGCACCGTGTGGATGAGGCGACCTCCACCGTCGGCCTCGGTCTTGCGGCGGAGATACCCGACGTAGACGGCGAGGTTGTTCGAGTGCGGGCCGAAGTCGTAGTCCCAGATGCGCTCGTAGATCGTCGACGGCTCGAGCACGATCCCGGCGTTGCGCACGAACAGCTCGAGCAGGTCGAACTCCGTCTTGGAGAGGGTGATCGGTGCGCCGTCGCGGGTGACCCGTCGACCAGCCGGGTCGATCACGAGGTCGCCGAGCGAGAGCTCGATGGTCGCCTCGGCGGTCGCGGCGAGCGGGACCGGCCGGCGGCGGAGCAGCGCCCGCAGACGCGCGAGGAGCTCGTCGAGGTCGAACGGCTTCGCGACGTAGTCGTCGGCGCCGGCGTCGAGCCCGGCGACGCGGTCGCGCGACGCGGTCCGAGCGGTCAGCATCAGGATCGGGACGTCGTCGCCCTCCGCCCGCAGCACCCGGCAGGCGGTGAGGCCGTCGAGGACCGGCATCGACACGTCGAGGACGACGATGTCGGCGGGCCTCTCCCGCAGCTCGTCGAGCGCACGGGCGCCGTCGGCCACCGCGCGCACGGCGTATCCCTCGAGACGCAGGGCGCGAGCCAGCGACTCGCGCACCGCACGATCGTCCTCCGCGATCAGGATGTCGACGGGCGGTCCTGGGCGCGTGCCGTCGGCGCCGGTCGCAGCGTGCTGCGTGCTCACACTGCACGAGTACATCAGACGACGGTGTGAGTTCGGTGAGAACCCGCACTCACCACCCTCGCACGCCGGCGGGGCGGGCTGGTCGCCGTCTCGCTCGGCGATGCGGAGTCGCCGAGCCGTGCGGACCGGTCAGGACGGACGCTCGCCCGGGCGCGCCCCTGCGACGCGCAGCGCTCCTGCGACGGCTTCGAGCCTGACCGGGAGCGGTCCGAGCCGATCGCCGTCGGCCCACAGGTCGACAGCGCTCCCGGTGATGGTCACGACCGCTCCGGTCGCCGTCGCCACCTCGCGACGTCCGATGTGCCGGCCGGAGAACACCGACGGGAAGACCCGGAGAAAGGTCGGTCGGGAGACGGCGCCGATGCTGACCGCCTGGACCAACCCGTCGTCGGTCCGGACGTCCGGGCAGATCCGCATCCCACCTCCGAAGTACGGGGTGTTGCCGACCGCAAGCAGGGTGGTGTCGCCGCCGAGTCGCCGGCCGTCGACCTCCACGTCGACCGGCAACGTCCGCAGCCGCGGGAGCTGGAGGAGCGTCGCCACGGTGTAGCGGAGCTGACCGCGTGGCCATCTCAGGCCGTTGGCGCGTTCGGTCACGTCACCGCTGAAGCCGAGCGTGGCCACCGTCGCGACCCAACCGTGGTTGGTCCGGATCGCATCGACGGCGACGGGCTCGGCCAGCGCCCGGTCGACCTGACCGTCGAGCCCACCATCGATGAGCCCGAGGGCGCGGGCGAAGTCGTTGCCGGTCCCGTACGGCACGACGCCGAGGATCGTCGGGCGCTGTGCGACCGCGTTGACGGCGATGTTGACCACGCCGTCGCCGCCCACCGCGATCAAGCGCGTCGCGCCGTCGGCGACGGCACGGCGGGCGACGGCGACGGCCTCGTCGACCGACCCGGCCTCGAGGACGGTGGCGCCGACGCCACGCCGCTCGACGGCGGCGGCGACCTCCGCGAGCCGCTCGCGACCGTCACGTGCCGACGGGTTCCCGAGCACCTGGACCTCACTCATGACACCGCACGGTACGGTGCGCGGCCGGCCGCTCCGCATGCCCGTCCGGCCGCGTGCGGATGTGAGAGGATCACGCCGGAGGAACTCGCCATGCAGGACGTACTCGTCGGACTCATCGCCATCGCCGTCGGGGCCGTCTTCTGCTTCCGGGGGTTCCTCACGATGCGCATAGTGATCCCGATCTGGGGGGCGTTCAGTGGCTTCCTCCTCGGGGTGGGCTTCATCGATGCGATCACCGACGAGGGATTCCTCGGATCGGTCCTGGCGTGGCTGGTCGGCTTCGTCGTCGCGATGGTGTTCGGGTTGTTCGCGTACCTGTACTACGAGGTCTCCGTGATGATCGCGATGGCTGCGATCGGATTCACGCTCGGCGTCGGCCTGATGGCCGCGCTCGGGGTCACGTGGTCGTGGCTCGTCGTCCTCGTGGGCGCGTCGCTCGGGTTCCTCCTGGCGATCGTGGCGATCATGATCGACCTGCCGACGATCCTGCTCGTCCTGCTGACCGCGCTCGCCGGTGCGACGATCATCGTGTTCGGCGCGATGCTCCTGTTCGGGGCCGTCGAGACGGCCGACTTCGCGTCGGAGACGGCGACGACGACGGCGCTGGAGGACGACTGGTGGTGGTACGCCCTCTACATCGTCGTGGCGATCGTCGGGATGTTCAGCCAGGTCAGCCGGGCAGCGCAGCTCAGCCGGTCGAGCCGCGACATGTGGTCGGACGACGGCGGTCGTCACCTCCGCACCGTGTGACCGCACCCCGAGAGTGACGCTCCGTCGAGAGCCGTCGAGAGCCGTC
>CBFCWS010000105.1:0-9104 GCA_965601765.1 uncultured Ilumatobacter sp.
ACGAGCGCGCCGTGGGTCGCTCCCCACTCGACCGCCTCGGCAAAGCTCCTGCCGCTCAGGAGTGCGTAGCTCAGACCGGACGCGAAGCCGTCACCGCCACCGACGCGGTCGTAGATGTCGAGCAGTGGTCGCCGGCGGGCCTCGTGGAACTCGTCGTCGGCCCAGATGATCGCACCCCAGTCGTTGTTGGATGCGGTGCGGGCGTTGCGGAGCGTGGTGCCGACCACGCGCAGGTTCGGGTAGTCGGCCCGCACACGGTGGATCATCGCCTTGAACCCGGCGGGGTCGAGCTCGGACAGCTCGTCGTCGACGTCGGGGACGTCGAAGCCCAGCGCCGCGGTGAAGTCCTCCTCGTTGCCGAGCATCACGTCGACGTACTCGGCGAGACGCCGGTTGACGGCGACCGCGGCCGACGAGCCGCCGCGGGCCTTCCACAGCGAGGGCCGGTAGTTGAGGTCGTACGAGATCACCGTTCCCGCCGCCCTCGCAGCGGCCATCGCCTCCAGCGCTACCTCGGCGGTCGAGTCGGAGAGCGCCGCGAACACA
Organism: uncultured Ilumatobacter sp.; assembly: GCA_965601765.1. Taxonomy (GTDB): domain Bacteria; phylum Actinomycetota; class Acidimicrobiia; order Acidimicrobiales; family Ilumatobacteraceae; genus Ilumatobacter. Next base: position 547 of record CBFCWS010000105.1, read on the forward strand.
CCACCGGTGTGCAGCCAGCGCACACCCTCGTCGTCGAAGATCGCCGACCAGTCGATGTCGCCCGGCCGGAGCTGGGACACTGCGGTGTTCGCACGATCGGACACCCCCATCGCCGGGCGGATGCCGAACCCGGACTCGGTGAAGTTCAGACCGAGCCGGCACTCGGCCCCGATGCCGTCGTACAGACGCCACACGACGTGGCGCGTGTCGACGCCGCCCGCGCGGATGAGCCCGTGCACGAGGTGGCCGACCTCGTTGTCGACGAGTGCGGTCACGACGGCCGAGCGGAGCCCGAACACCGCGCTGATCGCACGGGCGACGTTGTACTCGCCGCCCCCTTCGTGCACGTCGAACGACCGGGCGGTCCGCACCCGGCGCGCACCCGGGTCGAGTCGGAGCATCACCTCGCCGAGCGAGACCATGTCCCAGCGGCAGGCCGACGCGTCGCGGAGGTCGAGCGTGTCGGTCATGTGGAACCGGTGACGCCGCGATCTGCTCCGTGCACGCCGCGAGTGTAGAGCGCCCGACCGGACGGTCGAGCCCCGCGACCGTCGACCCGTTCGTCGGCGACCCGGCCCCGTCTCGGAGTCGCGGGCTCCGACGCGTCGACGCCGAGCGCGATCTCCCGACCGTCGCCGCCGCGGTCGCCGTCGTGTACCTGCCCGCCCCGCAACCGCTGACCATCTCCCCGCTCGACTTCACGGCCGCACGTCCGCTCATCGCCGGCGCCTACGACGTCGCACGCTCGTTCCTCGAGCACGTCTCGATCGACGGACCCGGGCTCTACCGGGCCCGCCTCCGCGACCGCCGATCGGGTGAGGTGGTCTGAACCGGGCCGCACGCTCGCCGTCGGTCGGCTGTGCGGACGTTCAGCGGCGGCTGAGACCGTCGAGGATGGCGACGAGCATGTCCGGCTCGGTGACGAACACCGTCTCGGGGAGGACGTCGCGGACCTTGCGGCGGAGGCCGTCGTCGCGGGTCACGAACACGCTGCGCGTCTCGGGAGCGAGCTCCAGGGCCGCGACCAGCATCGGCACGTCCGACGCCGTGTCACCGCACACCAGGCACGCGCCGCCGCCCATCTCCAGTCCGACGTCGTCGTTCAGGAACCGGACGCCGTCGCCCTTGTCGAAGTCCCTCGTCGCGCCGTCGGCATCGTCGACGGTCAGCAGCACCTCGACATCGAGACCGGTGTCCTCGATCCGGAAGAACGACCCGTCGGGGTCGACCGAGCGCACGAGGTCGCGGATGTCGGCGAGGAACCGCCCGGAGTGGTCGGCCGCGACCGAGCCGGAGATGTCCTGGCGGGCGATCGTCGTCTGACCGAACTTGTGCTGCAGCCCCGAGCCGATCAGCGTGAACGCCTCGTTGCCGGGCCGCTCGAGCAGCCGATCGAGCTCGGCGTTCAGGATGTCGAGTCGGCCTTGCTGCGCGGCGTCGATCGGGTAGCGACGACGTTCGCCGGCCGCATCGAAGTACTCCCTCCCCTTGGACCCCGCGACGATGACGGCCCCGGGCGGTTGCACCGCGAGGTCGGCCAACCCGATGTTGTCCAGGGGCGCCGAGGTCAGCACCACCGAGGTCGCCGCCCCGGCTCGCGCGAACCTGGTGAGGAACACCGCGTTGTACGTCGACTGGACCGACGATGCGTACCGCCCGCAGTAGTTGTTCACCGTGCCGTCCCGGTCGGTGATGAACGCCTGGTACGGCTGTCCGCCGAGGGCCTCCAGGCCGGCCTGCACCTGCTCGTCGAAGTCGTCGTGACGACGCACGAAGTCGTCGCGAAGGGCCTGGTCGCCCTCTTCGAGGAACAGCAGGTCCTTGCGCAGCTCCTCGATCTCGTAGCCGAGATCCACGTGGACCGCGCGGGTGTCGTCGACGACCAGCCGTCGTCCGGCCGGCTCCTCGGGAATCGCCGTCAGCGCATCGAGCACGTCGTGCAGGTGGCCGACGCCGTCGGCGTCGGGCGGACGCGACCGCAGGACGTCCTCGGTGAGCGCCCGCCGCACCGGGATCGTCGAGTGGCAGGCGTCGTAGAACTGGCGGAGGGTCTTGACGTTCACGGCAGACACGTCGGAAACCTAGCCCGTCGTCCCGACACCTGCCGCACGATCGGCGGCCGCGCGGGCGCAACCATCGCCCTCGGTCCTCCCGGTGCCGATCGGCACTTGGCGACCTCGGCCGCACAGGGCAGTGTCGGAGCCGAAGGAGGCAAACGTGAAAGCGCACACGATCGTCGTCGGCTACGACGGTTCGCCCGATGCCGAGGTCGCATTGGACGAGGCGATCACCCACGCCGGCGAGGACAGCATCGTGCACGTCGTGACCGTCCACAAGCCCAGGCCGGCCGCGAACGGCACCGAGGAGCTCCCCGAGGAGTTCGAGTACACCATCGAGCCCGACGAGGCGGACCGGATGCGTCTCCGCGACGCCGAGCGACGTCTCGAGGCCGCCGGCGTCCACCACGAGGCGCACCTGCCGTGGGGCCGACCCGCCAAGGAGATCCTCGATGTGGCGGAGACCGTCGACGCCGACCTGATCGTGCTCGGCAGCCGCGGCCTGGGCAGCGTGCGACGGCTGCTGCTCGGGAGCGTGTCGACCAAGGTCGCCGAGCACGCCCGGACGAGCACCCTGATCGTCCATCACGACACCACGACAGCGGCGTGATCGGGCCCGACACGTCACCCCCGACGTCGATCCTCCTGTCGACCCACCCGCGGTGGGTCGAGAGCCTGTGCCCCTTGACACCGGGGCCGGACGGTCGCAAGCTGGTGGAACATCAAGAATGGCTTGGAATCACGAAGAAGAGGCGTCAAGTGGCATTTTGGCGTGGACGTGGAGTGTGAACGGGCAGAGTTGCAGAACAGACAGCAAACGGACACCGGGCAAAGCGCTGTGTTCCTCTGAAGTCATCGTCGAACGGGACTCCCGAAGTCGAAGTCATCATGTGCACGTCGTCGAGCACGGATCGTGAGCGATATGTGAGTGACCTTAGGAGATGAGATCGGAGCCGCTGTGCAGCGCAGTGGCGATGTATGCCGAACGGGCGAGGGGTCCGGATCGCCTGGTGCTGTCACGACGGCGCCGGGCCCGTGAGCCGCAGGGACAGACCTGCGGCTCCTCGCTTTTTTCGGGTCGTCAGGCCCGGATCCGGAAGCCGCCGCTCCACTCGGTGAAGAAGTTCGCACGTCCGAAGAGCGCCGGACGCAGGGTGACGATGGCGGTCACCTCTCCGCCCGAGGCAGCGATCACCTCGCGGAGCTCGTCTGCCGAACCCCGTGCGATGCTCCACTCGACCTGGGTGCGCTCACCGGCCCGGCGCATGCGCACGCTGCCCTCGACGATCCGCCGCCGGCGGAGCGAGCCGTTGCGCGGCTGCACCGACAGCTCGAGGAGATCGTCGCGCACCGCGTCCGGCGGCGGATCGAAGGTGTCGGGGACGGCGACCACGATCGTCGGGAAGTCGCCGAGGTCGACGACCGACGAGATGTTCAGGGGTTGGTCGCGGCGATTCCGCCAACGCAACCGACCGGACGCGCCGGAGGCGAGCACCCGACAGAAGAGATCGAGTGCATCCTGTACGGACAGCGCGCCGGTCTCGCTGGGCGGCAGGAAGGGTTCGAGGTCGGGGCACGGACGCCACCGCACCTCGTCGGCGATCGCGAGGTGCGACGTGAAGATGGTGAAGTGCCGCGTGCGCTGCCCGGCGTCGTCGAGCAGATAGGCGTACAGCCGCTGGACGGAGAGGCGCTCCTCGGTCCCGAGTCGCCATTGCACCTGGGCGACCCCGTCGGCGTCGGTCTCGACCACGGCGCGGATCGCCCGCGATCCCCCGGGCCAGAGCTCGGTCGACACGACACCGGCGGTCGCGTGGATCGAACCGCCCGTGAACTGGTCGAGTGCCGTGCCGTCGTCCATCGTGCTGACGACCTCGAACTCGACCTGGGAGCCGGTCGCCGGACGGCTCCCTGCGCTCACCCGCGCACGCGGCGCGACCTCGAGGGTCTCGCCGGGCCAGCCGATCTGGCCGTCCCCGCCGGCCGCCACCAGGGTCAGCGGTGCGACGGCACGAGCGAAGAACCTGACCGGGAGGTGGTCACTCGACCCGTCCGGGCCGAGCAACGTGGCGACGACGGTCTGACGATCGTCCTGGGCGAACCGGTCGGCGATCCCCTCGGGATCAGCCCCCGGCCCGAGCCTCCACCAGACGCGTGCCATCCCGTTCGGGCCGGTCGTGACGGTGATCGACGAGGAGGTGACCGGGAGCGCCGTGTCGTCGACCGGCGGCTGGGCATCCGACAGGCCGCCGTTCCCCGCTGTGACGTCGAAGCGGACCGGACGGCCCTCCAGGGCTGCGGTCCCGTGGCTCGCGCCGACCCACAGCGGTGCGACGAGCCAGTGCCCCGGTGGCGCCGTCTGGCCGTCTCCGCCCCGGCCGACGAACGTGATCAGATCGGTGAGCGGAGCGAACTCCTGGCGACAGTCCTCGACCGTCCACGAACCCGCGGCGCGGGTCGCGATCCCCAGCCGCGCCACCTGACGAGCGGGCCCTCTCGCCGGCAGCGGGAGCGGATCGTTCGCCCCGTCGACCGGCCAGTCGATGTGCCGGTCGGTCGTGCCCGGCAGGATGCCCGTGCGAGCCGTGATCAGCCAGTGGTCGCCGGAGCGCCACACCCCGCCGGCCGCGAACCGCACCTGGATCCCGTCGGAGTTGGTGCCGTCGGTGAGGTCGAGCCACGCGTCCGGCACGATGTCGATCTCGCCCGCCGAGTCCCAGGCGCGCACGATCGGATGTCCACCTGCGGTGTTCAACGCCGTCAGCGCCGCGGACAGACCTGGTCGGTCGACGAGCTGCAGCCCGGTGGCGACGACCTCGTCGATCTGCGCCAGGACACCCGGCTCGGCCGCCATCGTCGGATCCTCGTTCGAGAACTCGACCCACCGGCCGGCGACGAACCCCTCCGTGCCGCCGGCCCCCAGCCGCTCGACCGGCACGACGAGCCCCGTCGGCGCCGACCACGACCCGACGACCGAGGCGTTGTCGCGCGACCACAGGAACGTCGGGGTGGCGCCGGAGTCGCCACCGGGCGCCTGCGGGTCGTAGTTGCCGGTGTGGATCTGGACGCGGACCAGCTGGTTCTCGAGGCCGGTGAAGCCGGCGTTCTCCGGCACGAGACACGGGTTCGTGGTCGCCGCCGCAGGTTCGACCTGGGCCGCCATGGTCCCGGTGCTGCCGGCGACCACCGCGTCCCATTCGGCGAACGACGACGCGCACGTCGGCGTTCCACCGGCGGGCAGCTCGAGCGTCCTGACCCGGTGGGTCACCACGCTCCGGCCGGACGTGTCGGGCCCACCGAGCGCGATCTCTCTGATCGACGGATCGTCGATTGCGCTGACGTAGCGCTCCCAGACATCGAGGTACACGAGGTAGGTGCCGTCGGCCGTGGGTGCGTCGGGCACGTCGCCGCCGTCGGTGACGACCCGGATGCCGTCGACGTAGTACGTGCCGGCGCCGTAGTCGAGGCTTGCGCCCCCGGTCAGCTCGAAGCCGACGTCGCCGACCGGCCCGCCGGCCGATCCGACCATGTGGTGCCGACCGGTGCGGACGTCGTGCAGTTCGATGTCGCGCTGTTCGTTCCAGTCGGCGTCGACGACGAGGCGGCCCTGTTGCAGCCGCACGGCCGACCGCTGGAGGGCCGGATCGAACGTGTCGCGGGAGAAGTCGCCGGGCATGTCGGCTCCTATCTGTCGAGGACCAGTCCGGTGTCGAGTCCGAACCGGAGGTCCTGGTCGAGGGCGATGCCGAGGTTGGCGAGTCGCCGTGCGTGTTGGAGGTGATGCCACACACCCGGCTCGAGGCCGCCGGAGCCGGCGGTCCGGAGCGCGGGTGAGGACGTGGCGCCGAGCAGGCCGAAGCCTGCGTCGGCGAGGTCGAAGTCGAGCGTCGGGTGGATCGACCGGATGACACGCGTGCGCTCGGTCGGATCGGTGATCGCCTCGACGGCGAGGTCGGGCTGGCAGCGGTACCGACGCGGCGTCGAGGCGCCCGCCGGAACGTGGCTGAAGCGGACGCATCCCTCCTGGGTCTGCGTGATCCGGTACGACGACGGATCGCCGGTGCCCTCGTCGAAGACGCAGTTCTGGGCCACGAGCACCTGACAGCGGACGCCGCCGTACAGGGTGCTCTCGGAGGCGTCGAGATCGGCCCCCGGCGCGTCGACCGCCGTGTCGCCGTCGCCCACGAAGCTGTCGAGCATCGCGACCCGCGCGATCGGCCCCTCGCTGCGCACCGACCGGACGATCGACCGGTCGAGCACGACCGCGGTCTGCGCGTTCGTGGCGCCCGGATCGCTCGCCACCCCGATCGCACCCGGAACCCCGGTGATCGTGCAGCTCCTGGCGACCACCTGCTCGAGGTCACCGGCGCCGATCCGCACCGACCCCTCGATCAGCAGGCCGTCGAGAACGAGGCCGCCCGCACTCGCGGCACCGGCGCCCGCCTGCCCGGCGGCAGCGATGTCGCCCAGCACGTGGGGGCGGATCCGGCTCGCGTCGACGACTCCCGTGTGGCGGTCGAGCACGCCGTCGACCTCGGTCCGCGGCCAGCTGCCGGCGACGATCGACAGCGACGACCCGTCGGGCAGGGCGATCTCGGTGGTCGGCGCAGCGTGCGTGCGGCTGTCCATCACGACCACCATCCCGGCCGTCGCCGGTCGATCGGCCGCGGGAACGCCGGCGATGAAGGCGTTCCACTGCACGACGGCCTCCTCGAGCGTCTGCACGATCGTCTCGGTGCCGACCACTGCGGGATGGCGCGCCACACCCCGCTGGAAGCGAACGGTCTGGGCGCCGGCCAGGCCGAGCCGTTCGTCGCGGTCGGCCCGATCGTTGCGGTCGTACGGTCCTGCACCGACGTCGCCCGGCCAGCCGTGCACGAGATCGACGACGACCTCGACCGGGTCCGGTCCGATCACGACGTCGGCGTGCACCACCAGCCTCCCGTTCTCGGGGTCGACCAGCACGACGTCCGCGGTCGACGGCGAGCGAGTCGGCAGCGCGCCGCCGACATCGGCGAGGTTGCAGACCTGCGGCGTCAGCTCGGTGACGACCGTCCCCCCGACGGTGGTGACCTCGGTCCGCACCGCGATCGGCCAGTCGGCGTCCGGACCGAAGGAGGCCAGTTCGAGCCGGGGCATCGGCCGTGGGACGTGTTCGGGGCCTGCGAGCGTGACGATCGACTGCTCGCCGACCGGGAGCGTGAAGATCGGCCGGTCTCGGCCGAGCGCCTCGAAGCGGTACCACTGATCGTCACCGGGATCGACACGGGCGGTGACGTCGGAGAGCTCGTACGACCGCAGCCGCCAGAGGAACACCTCGACGTTGGGCAGGTTGTGCCGGACGACGCCGTCGGCCATCGGGCGGACGTCGGGCGTGTGGGCGAACGGGTCGAACGGACCTGCCACGAGCTGCATGTCGGCCGGTCGGCGGACATCGACGGTGCCGGGGACGGTGCCGCCACCCCCGGTCGCCCGGACGTGGTTGACGTGCGGCGTGCTCGCAGTGAGCGAGAACATCTCGACAGCTCGCGCCGGGTAGCCGGTCACGTCGCGAGCGAGTTGCTCGGTGGCGGCGATCGTGCCCTTACGTCGCCGCCGGTCGAGCGCGTTGGCGACGTGACCGCGGAGCGAGAACCCGTGGGCGTCGACGTCGCGGAGGCCGCGCACGCCGAGTGCCTCGCCGAGGTACGGCACCAGCCATGGTTCGCACGTCTCGACGAACCAGTCGTCCCACATCGTCTCGATGTCGGCTTCGATCGCCTCGATCTCGCCGGCGAGCACCGCCATGAGCGCGCGCAGCGGTTCGCCGACGTCGGCATCCCGGGCGCGGATCGCGGCCGGGAGCAGGTCGTAGAGCCGGTCGGTCCCGCTCACGTGTCCTCCAGGGGCGAGATCTCGATCTGTTCGGGGTCGACGGTCAGGAGCTCGGCCCTGGTGATCGCGAGGCCGTCCCACGTCGCCGCCGCGGCCGGCATCACCTCACTCACGGTGACCCCGGCGTCGGTGCGGTGGAGCTCGTCGACGTCGATCGCCTGGACGCCCTCGACGTGCTGTGCGACGGCGACCACCTCGGCGAACGTGACCGGCTGGCCGAAGGTCCGTCGCTCGAAGCCGAACGCGTCGACGAGCGCCACCTCGATCGCGGCGGACACCGGGCCGAACGCGGCACCGTCGACGACGCGGAGGCGGAGCTTCACCCGGAACGTCGCCGGGTCGTGAGCCGACACGACGACCCGGTGCGCAGGGTCCTTGATGCCGTCGATCGATTCGAGGAGCGACGCCCGGATGGGGCTGGTGTCGGCGAGCTGCACGCCGGACGCCTCGGCGACCGTGAGGTGCACGAAGCTGCGGTGGCCGTCCCACAGTGCGGACGCCCTCGCCTTGCCGATCCCGTGGAACGTACCGGCATGGTCCTCGTAGTCCTGGACGGCCACGAGGCGACCGAGCGTGAGCACGTCGAGTGGGGCGAGCCGGCGCATGTCGGTCGCGGACGCCGGGTCG
>CBFCWS010000106.1:0-9037 GCA_965601765.1 uncultured Ilumatobacter sp.
GCCCTGCTGGATACGGCGTGAGACGTCGTCCCAGGCCGGGAGCCCGTCCGGGAGCGGCCATCCTGCGGCCCGCCAGGTCAGCAGGGGGACCCCGACGAGGAGGAACCCGAGCAGCACCGCAGCGCCGGCAGATCGAACGATTCTGGTCATGGCGAGCTCCCGGTGACGCTCCGGATGGCGGTTGCCGACGACGACGCGGTCATCAGCGTCGGGAAGCCCGGTGCCGGGAACCCGTAGCCGACGGCTGCCGAGACCGAGACCGTGGCCGACCAGGTGTCGACGGTGACGGCGCCCGAGTAGCCGTAGCCGGCCAGGACCTGGTCGACGCGTCGCTGTGCGGCCGCCGGTTCGATCCGTCCGGCGAGCACCTCGTCGGCCTCGACCTGGACGGCGGCGCGCGCGCCGGCCGACGCGGCGCCTTGCACGTCGCGTCGATGCCCCCACGCCTCGACGCCGGCGACGAGCGCCCAGGTCCCCAGCACCAGGAAGGGCAGCAGCACGACCGTCATCAGCATCGTGTCACCGCGGTCTCTCCCGCCGTCGGATGGGACGCGTGAGCTCTGTCGTCGCACGGTCAACCTCGCAACGCGTCGACGTACTCAGTCGCCGACGCACTCACCGTTCGCGAACCGGGGAACCCGGCGAAGACGACGTCGCCGAGGTCGACGTTGCACGTCACGGTCACGGTCACGACGCCCCCGGGGACGCCGGCGCCACTGGTCTCGATCGCCGGACCGCCGATGCACGCCAGCCCACGGTCGGCGAGGATCTGTCCGGCGACGGCGCCGGCAAGGCTGCGTCCCGAGCCGGCGGTCCGCTCCGATGCGGCGGCTCTGGCCGCAGCCCGCGCCGCCGTGCCGACATCGCCGTTCGTTCCCGTGATGCGAACCGCGCCGACGGCGAAGAACACGACCAGGAGCAGTGCGGTCAGCGCGATCGCCGTCTCGACGCCCGCCGTTCCGGCATCGGAGGGTGTCGTCGTGGCCGCCATCGTCATCCCTCCGGGACGAACCGCTCCCGGTTGGCCGACCCGGTCGCCGAGATCGTGATCGTCGGGAACAGCGGGAGCACCCGGACCACCTCGGCCCTGATCGTCACCGCGATCGCCGAGTCGGTCGCGGTCGACGACGTGCTCGTCGAGGTCGCGAGCTGGCCGGCCGAGGACTCGAACAACGACCGAGCCACGGCCTCGCCACGAGCGATGTCGGCCTCGAACGCGGCAGCGGTGTCGGCGCCGTCCTGTGCTGCGCCCGCCGCGACGTGGCGCGCGTAACCCGCCAGGCCGACCTGGACGACCAGCATGGTCGCGATCAGGACGAACGGCACCATGAGGACGGTGACCGTGACCTCGCCGCGATCACGGCGCACGCCCGTCAGGGTGACGGCACGCTCTCGGCGTTGCTGCTGATCCGGTCGGCGATGATCACGCCGGCCGCGATCGCTGCGGTGACGAGCAGCACGATCAACGCTGTCGTCGCGGTGACCTCGCCGCGGTCGCGCTCGTCCTCGATGCGACCCTCGAGGCGGAGCCAGCCTTGCAGGATCACGTTGAGCATCTTGATCTGGGTGTCCAACATGGGGTTCCCCTGTGTCGTTGATGGTTGCGGCCGGAAGCACCGGAGCGGCGTCGTGCCGGGCCGTGGCAGCACGAGAGTGAGACCGGATCATGTCGACAAGCCCGCCAGTGCCGGGTAGCCGATCAGCAGCAGGAAGCCTGCGAACATGAGCGCGACCGGGAGTACCATCGCCTCCGATCGCGACTCCGCCGAGGACTCCTGCTCGGCGCGGGCGCGCACCTGCATCGCCTCCGCCTTCGCGCGGAGCGTGTCCTTCACGTGTGCGCCGTCGCCGGCGAGGTGCATCGTGCCTCGCAGCTCGACGAGCTCACGCACGCCGATGCGACGACCGAGCTCGCCGAGCGTGTCCCACGGGGGCTCGCGCCGCGCGCTCGACGACCGCAGGGCCGCCTGCAGGTGCCGGAACGATGTCCCGCGGCCCACGGCAGCTGCATCGTGGAGTGCTGACTGCACGCCCGCCCCGCCCGAGATCAGGATCGCCACCAGTTCGAGGTAGGTCGTCAACGCGTGCCGGAACTCCGCGCGTTGCTTCGACGCGTCGGATCGGAGATCGACCAGGGCGTAGAACCACCCGCCGATCGCGGCGACGGGGACGGTGATCGCGGCGATGACGGGCGGGATCGCCGTCCACACGCCGGCATACGACACGGCGAACACCAGCACCGCGGGGGCCGCCAGGAGCGCCGACCACGCCAGCCGGTCGAGCGCATACCTCGTGACGGAACGTTCGCACACCGCGAGGTCCTGGGCGCGCCGTGGCGCGCTGCGTCCGGCGGTGGCCGTGATCCAGGCCTCGAGACGCGACCGGCGGGTGGCGTGGGCCGAACGCGGGCGGTGGAGCTCGTCGACGAACGACGCGAGCGACGGACCCGGGCCGATCGCCCCTCGGACGAGCAGCCAGACGCCGCCGCCGATCAGGCCGCCGGCGAGAGCGACGACGACGGTGAGGGTCATGCCTCGACCCCCGCGAGCACGCGCGGCAGCGGCGTCGGCCGCGACAGCGTCACCAGGCCGGCCACCGCCCCGACGAACAGACCGCCCACGATTCCGAGCACCACCTGACCGGCGAAGCCGTCGTAGGGGTCCATGAAGTCCGGCGAGAACACGACGAGCCCGATCGCCATGAGCAGCGTCAGCCCGACGATCCAACGCGCCGACGCGTAGGTGCGGGCTCGGCCGGTCTCGACGCGCAGGCGCATCGCGGTTCGCTCGCGAGCGGATGCGGCGATGCCGCCGAGCAGATCCGTGAGATGGCGGGCCTGATGATCGGCGGCGATCGCGAGCGCCGCCACGATCATGTCGGCGATCGGATCGGCCATCGCCGTCGCGAATCGGCGCAGCCCCGTCGTGAGCCCGAACCGCTGCACGTCGACGGCCAGTTGTCGCACCTCGACTCGGATCGGGTCGGGTGCGACCTCGGCCGTGAGTGCGATCGCCTGCTGCAGACCGGCGTGGCCGGCGATCGTGTCGCGGAGCATCTCCACCCACGATGCGAGTGCGTCGGAGCGTTCCAGGTCGCGCTGTCGCGACGATCGCGCGGAGACCAGCAGTGGCACCAACATGGCGATGCCGGCCGCTGCGGCTCCGGCCATCGGCCACCCGGTCGCCAGGGTGACGACCGCGAAGCCGACCGCTGCGACCCCGAACCGCCGAACGGCGCCGGCGACGTCGACGGTCCGCGTGCTTTCGCTCGACACCACGCCGCGCAGACCGGCGACGCCGATCGCGGCGCCGGTCGCCGCGATGGCCGCGACGATGGCTCCCACCAGCGCGATCACACCCGCACACCTCCGAGGCGGGCCGGGTCGAACCCGGCCCGCCCGAGCTTGCGGACGTGTGCCTCCGTCAACCGCATCGTGAAGCGCCCGTCGCCGTCGTCGGCGTCGTAGAGCGTGTTGGTGAGCACCTGCGTCCCGTCGAACCCGGCGACCTCGATGACCTCGGACACGAACCGCCCGCCGGCGGTTCCCCGGTCGACGTGGACCACGAAGTCGACGGCCATCGACAGGTTGTTGTGGGCGGCTGCGGGCGCCATGGCGCCGTCGCCCTTGCCGAGGAACAGGGCCAACTTGGCGAGCGCGCCGGCGGCATCGTCTGCGTGGACGGTGGTGAGCGACGCCTGTCCGTGGGTCATGGCCTCGAGCATCGGGATGGCGGCGTCGGAGCCCCGCACCTCGCCGACGATCAACAGGTCGGGACGGTTCCGCAGGCCGTGTCGGACCAGCTCCCCGAGCCCGATCTCGCCCTCGCCCTCCGAGTTCGGCTCGCGGCGCTCCCACGACTCCACGTTCGGGTGGGCGACGGGGTCGAAGAGGTCCATCTCGGCGGTGTCCTCGATGATCACCAGGCGGTGTTCGGGTGGGAGCCCGTTGAGCATCGCCCTGGCGAGTGTGGTCTTCCCGGCGCCGGTGGCTCCCCCGATCGCCACGCGCATCTCGGGTGCGCGGGCCAACGCCGCGAGCAGCTCGCCGAGCAGCGGCGGGAACATCCCGCGCTCGGCGAGCTGGGCCAGGCTGACGTCACCCAGCGTGTTGCGGCGAAGGCAGAAGGTCGTGTGCTGCGCGACGTGGGCTTGGGCGGCGAGCCGCAGCCCGTCACCGATTCGCATCGTGAGCAACGGCTGCTGCGCGTTGAACGCCCGCTCGGTGCGGCCGGCGGTCCGTGCCACGTGTGCCAGGAAGCCCATCAGCTCGTGATCGGTGGTCCAGTATCGATCGTGCACTCGGCGGCAGCTTCCGTCCGAGTGGTACGTGAAGAGCAGGTCGTGGCGGGTCGCGACGATGTCTTCCACCGACTGATCGGCGAGGAGGACGTCGAACGGCCCGCGACCGACGGTCACCGCCAGCACCGAGCGCTCGACGTCGGCCTCGTCGGTGGGCGAGAGTCCGTCGGCACGCGTGGCGATCGCCTCCTCGTGCATCCGGCGGAAGGCGCTGCGCAGCACCTGGACCGCCAGCGCGCGCTGGCCGTCCTCGGCGAGGCTCGTCTCGCCGGATGCGCTTCGACGCGACGCCTCGGCCGCCAGCGCGTCGCGGACCTCGGCGATCAGCGACGTCTGGAGCTCCTGCTCAGCGCGCACGCGAGGCCTCCGGTGTGGGTGCCGTCGAGGATGCACCGGCCGTCAGCTCGCGGTCGAGGCTCGCGGCGGTGGCGACCGCCTGCCGCCAGACCGCACGACGTCGTGCTCGCCGGCTGGTCCAGACCGCTCCGGCCGTGATCGGCAGGTGGGGATCGTGCGGCAGGTCGATGACGGGGGCGTCGCAGAACTCGCGGATCTCGCCGACGGGGAACGAGGTGGGGCCGGACACGCCGATGATCGTGGGCGCGCAGCCGTCGTCGCGGAGCGCGCGGATGCGAGACGGCAGCTGGACGAGCGATGCGTGATCGCCCCGGGAGAGCACGACGACCGCTGCGGAGGCACGGAGGACGGGCGCGAGCGGCGCGGCCGGGCCCGCACGGCCGACGTCGAGCACCCAGAGCCGCGCGTCGGCCTGCAGTGCGGTCGCAGCGTTCGTCGCCGACCCGGATGCGGACCAGATCGCGCTCGCGGACTCCGACGACTCGGTGCCTGGCACCAGCCACCCGCGATTGCCGAGGTGCCGCGCGAACGGGCTGAGATCGTCGGGAGCGTCGCCGCCGCCTCGCACTGCCGACAACAGCTGAGCGACGCCCGGCGACGCGCCGACGCCGTACCTGGCGGCCGCGACGCCACCGTCGACGTCGGCCTCGACCACGATGCGATCGACGGCGCGTTCGGGTGGCCATGCTGCCGCGAGCAGGAGCGACCAGGACGACACGCCCGGGGCGCCGCGGACCGACGACATCGAGACGATCATGGCGTCAGCACCAGCCGCAGGGATTCGTCGGCAGCCGCCTGCGCGACCGTGGTCTGGAGCTCCTCGGCCACCAGGAGCGACACCCACACACGCTCGGACGACCCACCCGTCGACGCTTCGCCCGTGACGCCCCACACCGTCGCGTCGCCGAGCACCTCGGGCTCGCTCGCGATCTGGGTGCCCGTGACCGCCCGGGCGACCGAGATCAACCGGACCCGATCGCCGGCGGCGACCGAGGGCGTCGCGAGCTCACCGGCCCCCAGCGAGACGCCGGCGACCACCGTGCCGGGGGGCATGACCTGGTCGCGCTCGACGAGGAGACCGGTGTTCAGCACGGTGCCGGCGGGGATCGGTCCTCTCGGCGAGCGACCCAGGACGAGGTCTTGCTGCGAGGGCTGGATCGCACGAAGCTCGCCCGTCCGACCCATCTCGACGACGCGCAGATCGCTCACCTCGATCTGCTCGCCCGGGTCGAGATCGCGTGCGGCGACCATGACCTGGATCGTGTCGGTCGCTGCCGTGAACGCCCATGCGCCGAGCAGTGCGGCGAAGGCGATCATCAAGACGCCTGCGACCATCCAGGACGGCCTCCGTTGCCTGGGCGACGCGAGGGAGACGATTGGCGCATCGTCGACGTTGCCGGCCGCGATCCGCGGCGCACGCGAGGCCATCCTCATCCGCCGGCGGCGCGAGACCCGACGAAGCCCACATCGGTGCCAGCGGCTCGCAGGACCGCGACGCAGACCCTCGGCGCCGACGGCACCGGAGTACGTTCAGGCACGTTCACCCTCCCGATCGATGAGTGGTCGGTCGATGGCTGTCGCGGGTACGACAACCGTACATCGCGCGACACGGAGTCGAGAAAGGCATGTCCCTGACGCCGATCACGTGCGGGTCGCGCCGCGAGCCTGTCGCCCTCATGGACGACGAGTGGGCGGGGCGCCGAGTGGTGCGGAAGCAGCGTCGTCGATCGCAACCCGGCTTCGGGCGGTCGGTGGCCGGTGATCCGGTCCGTCGCTCGCGACCGGATCCGATCGCCGGCGGTGCGGTCAGCGGACGACGCGGGTGCGGGACTGCTCGCGCAGGTACTGCTCGAGGTAGTAGGGGCCGCCCGCGAGCGTGCCGGCGGTGCCGCTGGCCTTCCAGCCGCCGAACGGTTGCACGCCGGGCCAGGCGCCGGTCGTGGCGCCGGCGGCCCGGTTGACGTACACCACCCCGGCCTCGATCCGGTCGAGGAAGCGGTCGACCTCGCCGTCGTCGTCGGCGAACATGCCTGCCGTCAGGCCGTAGGGGAGCGCGTTCGCCCGGGCGATGGCGTCGTCGAGCGACGAGACGGCCCGCACCGCCAGCAACGGCACGAAGAGCTCCGTCGTCCAGATCGGCGAGGCGTCGGGCACGGCGACGATCGTCGGTTCGACGAAGTTGCCGGCGGCTCGGGCGCCGTCGGTGAGACGGTCACCGCCGACGAGCACCGCGCCGCCGCTGCGGGCGCCGGCGACCGCTTCGTCGAAGCGGCGCAGCGCCGCGTCGTCGATCACCGGCGACAGGAAGCCGCCATCGTCGAGCGGGCCGATCGCCGGGATCGCGGCGGTGCGCTCGACGAGGCGGGCCACGAACTCGTCGTGGACCGACTCGTGCACGAACGCTCGCGACGCGGCGGAGCACTTCTGGCCGGCGAACCCGAACGCGGAGCGGACCGTGCCCTCGACCGCGAGGTCGAGGTCGGCGGAGTCGCTGACGATCACCGGGTTCTTGCCCCCCATCTCGCAGATCACCGGCTTCGGGTAGGCCGCCGAGAACGCCCGCCTGATCGCGGTGCCCGTCTCGCACGAGCCGGTGAACGTCAGGCCGTCGAGGCCGGGGTGATCGACGAGGGCCGAGCCGACGGCCGGCCCACCGGTCAGCAGGTTGACCGCTCCGGGCGGGACGCCCGCGTCGACGAAGGCGGCCCGGACGAGGTGGGCGGCGTACGAGCCGATCTCCGACGGCTTGATCACGACCGTGTTGCCGGCGGTCAGCGCGGCGCCCGCCGGCCCGCCGGTGAGGGCATGGGGATAGTTGAACGGGCCGATCACCGCCCACACGCCGTACGGGCGCATGACGTCGGCGGTGACCTCCTTCTCGGTGAACCGCTCCATCGGCACCTCGAAGCCGTCGTGGGAGCGCATCGCGTGGGTGCAGTACCGGATGAGGTCGGCGGTCTCCTCGACCTCGCCGATCGCCTCGAGCCGGGTCTTGCCGTTCTCCCACGACAGCGCCGCCCCGTCGCGAACGGCGCGCTCGGAGATCACGTCGGCCGCCCGATCCAGCACGTCGCAGCGCTCCTGCCACGGCAACCCGGCCCACGCCGGCTGCGCGGCGCGCGCCGTCCGGACGGCGTCGTCGACGTCATCGGCGGTGGCGACCGCGAAGTGGCCGATCTCGACGCCGGTGTCGATCGGCGACCTCGTCGCGAACGTCGCCGCCGACCGGTCCTCGCCGCCGATCCGCAGGGCGTGCGCGGCACCGAAGTCGTTGCGCACGGCCCGTGCCGCCGCGTCGTAGGCGGCGTTCAGCTCGGCGTCGTCGGCGCTGAGCGTGGCGTAGGTGACCCTGAACCCGCCCACCGGTCAGTCGAAGAGCTCGGGGTCGGTGCGGCAGATCTCCTGCCACAGCGGTTGGAAGCTGAACCAGCCGGCGAAGGCGTTGCCGGTCTTGTCGAAGGTGTAGCGGGCGTACTCGTCGGGGACGTCGATCGGGTCGCCCGCCGCCGTCGCAGCCAGCTGGGCCTGGCAGTTGCGCTCCATCGTGATGAACCAGAACGCCGCCGCGTCGACCGTCTCGCCGACGGTGAACAGGCCGTGGTTGCGGTGGATCGCGGCCTTGCCGGTCGCGAACGCGGCGGCGAGCTGCTCGCCGGCCGCGAGGTCGAGCACGATCGCTCCGCCCTGGTCGGCGATGACCGTGTGGTCGCCGTAGAACGCGCAGGCGTCCTGCGTCAGCGGCCGCAACGGGACGCCGAGCGAGCTGAACGCCTTGCCGTACACCGAGTGCGCGTGGGCGGCCGCCACGACCTCGGGGCGGGCCCGGTGGATCGCGGAGTGGATGACGAACGCGGCGCGGTTGACCGGGTGGTCGCCGTACACGACGTCGCCGCCGTGGTCGACCAGGATCAGGTCGGACGACCGGATGTGGCGGAAGCTCATCCCGAACGGGTTGACCCAGAACGTGTCGGGGAACTCGGGATCGCGGACCGTGATGTGCCCGGCGACACCCTCGCCGAACCCGAGCCGGCCGAACACGCGCAGCGCGCCGGCGAGCTTGGCCTTGCGGTGGGCGCGCTCCTCGTCGACCGAGTCGAACGTCGGCGGCGTCGGGATCGCGAGGCCGGTCCTCGGGGTGAGCGGTTCGCCGTCGATGGTCCGGGTCGCGGCGTACGTCGGTTCCTCGGTCATCGCCATGTCGACACCGTACCGATCGCGGTCGCACCGGTCGGGAGCGGACGGTCGCCGACCCTGCCGCCGGCCGGGTGACCGCCGCCGCCCGCCCACTGCGTGCGGCGACGTGGCAGCCCGCCGATCACCGATGGAGCGGCGGAACCGTACGCGGTGTCAACGCGGGGGCGCCGAGCGGCCGGGCGACACG
>CBFCWS010000107.1:0-9033 GCA_965601765.1 uncultured Ilumatobacter sp.
CGGAGCCGGCCGATCATCAACACCAGGGACGAACCCCACGCGGACGCCGAGCACTACCGCCGCCTCCACGTGATCGTCGGCGACTCGAACATGAGCGAGTACACGACCTTCCTGAAGGTCGGCGCGGCGGCGTGCATGTTGCGGATGCTGGAGGACCCGACGGTCGTCCTCCGCGACATGACGCTCGAGAACCCGATCCGGGCGATCCGCGAGATCAGTCACGACATCTCCTGCCGAGCGCGGGTCAAGCTCGCCAACGGCCGCGAGGTGAGCGCGCTCGACATCCAGCGCGAGTACCTCGACCGGGCGCTCCGGTTCGCCGATCACCAGGGGTTCCCGCCGCTCGAACAGCGAGCGCTCGAGATGTGGGAGCACTGCGTCACCCGGATCGAGGACGACCCGCTCTCGCTCGACCGTGAGGTCGACTGGGTGATCAAGTACCGCCTGCTCGAGGCGTTCCGCGAGCGTCACCAGCTCAGCCTCGGCGACGCCCGAGTACAGCTGCTCGATCTGCAGTACCACGACGTCTGCCGGCCGCGCAGCCCGTTCTACAAGCTCCAGGACCGGGGTGCCGTCGAGCGGGTGTGCGTCGACAGCGACATCGAGACGGCCATCGACACGCCTCCGCAGACGACCCGGGCACGGTTGCGGGGTGCGTTCGTCCAGCGGGCCAAGGAGCGCCGTCGCGACTACACCGTCGACTGGGTGCACCTCAAGCTCAACGACCAGGCGCAGCGCACCGTGCTCTGCAAGGACCCCTTCAAGAGCCGCGACGAGCGCGTCGAGAAGCTGATCGAGTCGCTCTGACGGATCCCGTCGCGCCCCGGCGTCGCCGAATGCGTGATCTCCGGTACCGTGGCCGATCGTGACCGAGGCTCGCCGCTCCGACCCGCTGGGGACAGAGGTCGACGCGCTCGCCCCGGCCGTCGAACACGATCCGCTCCCCTCCGCCACCGCCGAGCCCTGGCACGTCGAAGGTGAGGCCCTCTCGCCGCGGGCGGCGTTCGACGGCGCCGACGCCGGCCGGCGTGTCGACGACACCCCACACGGCGGTCACTCCGACCGTCCTGCCGGTGAGGTCGCGGCGTCGGCAAACGACGCGACCGACGACGAGCCGGGCTCCCGCCTGCCGTCGGCGGCGCGGGCCTTCTTCGACTGGGTCCTCGTCGTCGGCATCGCACTCCTGGTCGCGGTCGGGGTGCGGACCTTCGTCCTCGCCCACTTCCAGGTCGAGGGTTCCTCGATGATCACGACGCTCAACGAAGGCGACCGCGTGTTCGTCAACCGGCTCTCGTACCGGTTCGGCGAGCCGAGCCGTGGCGACGTGGTCGTCCTGCACCAGATCACCGGTGCGTCCGAGCGCGACCTGATCAAGCGCGTGATCGCCCTCCCCGGCGAGGAGGTGGCGATGCGCGACTGCGTCGTCTCGATCGACGGGCGGGTGCTCGTCGAGCCCTACCTCGACCCCGGCGTCGTCGAACCCACGCGATGCGGCCGCAACTTCGAACCCGTCGTGGTGCCCGAGGACAGCGTGTGGGTCATGGGCGACAACCGTCCGGGTTCCCAGGACAGCCGCGACATCGGCTTCGTCCCCTACGACGATCTGGTCGGACGGGCGTTCGTCGTGTTCTGGCCCCGGTCGGACTGGCGCTGGCTCTGACGTCACCCGATCCGCCCGGCGCAGCGGTGGGCGGCTACGGCGTGGCCGGCCCCCCGTGCGGTCGTGCGGGCTGACCGAGCTCGGCGACGAACGACTCGTACATGCGGTCGACGTGATCGCTGAAGACGGCGTCGATGCCCATCCGGTAGACGGGGCGGAGCTGGTGCTCGTGCTGGGCGTCCCATGCGAACGCCGCCACGTCGAAGCGGTGGAACAGCGCAACGAGCCCACCGTTCCACTCGTTCTGGCGCAGGTTGACGGCGTCGATCCCGAGCGCGGCCAGCCTCGCCGCGCGGCGCTCCGGTCCCTCGGTGATGCGCGCCAGGCGGGTCGAGTTGACGAGGCGGACCCGCTCGTCGACCGGCCGCAGCTGCTCGAGCCGGTCGATGCTCGGGTGGCACAGCCAGCACCGGGCGAGGAGCGACGGGTCGCGCCGCCGGATGACGTCGATGACCGGCGGACCCGACTCGTCGTCCTTCAGGTCGAGCGACAGGTGGTAGCCGGTGCCGCAGGCGTCGAGCAGCTGGTCGAGCGTCGGCACGTGATCGGGCAGCTCCGCCCGGTCGACCTCGCCGATCGGGCGCGTACGCCGCATCCGACCACGGACGACGCCGTCGTGATCGAGGACCACCTGGCCGTCCCTGGTGAGCCAGACGTCGCTCTCGAGCCCGGTGGCGCCCAGGCGCAGGGCGAGCTCGAACGACTCGATCGTGTTGTCGGGCGCGAGTGCCCTGGCACCACGGTGCGCGAACATGATCGGCTCGTCGAGCAGGGAGGGGAGTCGTTGCTGCACGCGGGGTCATCCTGCCACCGCCGCCCGACCATCGCCAGCCTCCGGGTCGACCGGCCACGCTCCTAGACTGCGGACCGTGTTCAACTTCCAGGGCAGCGAGTTGGTCATCATCCTGCTCCTCGCCCTCGTCGTGCTCGGCCCGGAGAAGCTGCCCGACGCGATTCGCCAGATGGGCAAGGCCTACAGCGAGCTGCGCCGGATGTCCTCGTCGTTCCAGCAGGAGTTCCGGTCGGTGGTCGACGAGCCGATGCGCGAGATGCGCGAGACGGCGGATCTGATCCGCGACTCCGCCGACTTCAACTCGCTGGCCGACGGAGATCGCCAGGAGAAGCCGAAGACAGCGACGATGCCCACCGTCGATCCCCCCGAGACCCCGCCCGAACCCGCCGAAGAAGCCGCTGCCGCCCGCCCCGACCCCGACCCTGACGTCGCCGACGCCGCCGAAGCCGATGCTGCCGAAGCCGACGCCGGGGACGTGCCCGCCGAGCGCGTCCCGTTCGAGCGGATCGAGTCGGAGCGGCCGGCGTCCTCGGCGCCTCCGCCGCCCTTCACGCCGTCCGGGGGTCTCGTCGGCGACGACGCCGATGATGCTTCCACCGACGGTGAGCCCCCGGGATGAGCCGCCTCACGCTGCGCCGGAAGGGCGCCGATCCCCAGCCGCCGGACGGCGAGATGTCGCTCACCGAGCATCTCGCAGAGCTGCGGATGCGGATCATCCGGGCAGGGCTGGCGATCCTGATCGGCGTCATCGTCGTCGTGCTCGCATGGGACACCGTCATCTCGTGGCTGACCGGCCCGTACGCCGACCTGTGCGCCCGGCGCGGCGACAACTACTGCGGCGAGGCGTTCGACGAGGAGACCGGTGTCGTCCAGCTCGCGTTCTTCGACCCGGTCGAGGGTCTCGCCACGCGATTCCGGGTGGGCTTCTACGGCGGGTTCGTCCTGGCGCTGCCGGTGGTGCTCTGGCAGACCTGGAAGTTCGTCGTGCCGGCGTTGCACAAGAGCGAGAAGAAGTACGCGATCGGGTTCGTCGCGTCGTCGATGGTGCTGTTCGTCGCAGGCGGCTTCATCGCCTTCACGACGCTCGAGCGGGCCCTCGAGTTCCTGATCGACTGGGCTGGGGAGGACGTCCAGCAGGTCTTCCGGGTCGAGGCGTACATCCGCCTCGTCACGTTGATGATCGTGGCGTTCGGGGTCGGGTTCACGGTCCCGGTGATGCTGGTCTTCCTGCAGCTGCTCGGCGTCATCGGGTGGCGCACGCTCCTCGGCGGGTGGCGGTACGCGATCGTCGGCACCTTCGTGGTCGCGGCGGCCATCACGCCGTCAGGCGACCCGATCTCGCTGCTCGCCCTGTCGCTGCCGATGATCGTGCTCTACTTCGTCGCGGTGTTGATCGGGCGCGTCGTGCAGCGCCGCCGCGGCGATGACTGAGCCCGAAGCCACCGACGTCTCGGCCCGGTACGACTTCGAGCTCGACCGGTTCCAGCGCGAAGCGATCGCCGCGCTGGCCGAGGGCCGCCACGTCGTCGTCGCCGCGCCGACCGGGAGCGGCAAGACGGTCGTCGCCGAGGACGCGATCGAGCGTGCCCTGCGGCGAGGTCGCCGCTCGATGTACACCGCGCCGGTCAAGGCGCTGTCCAACCAGAAGTACCGCGATCTGGTCGATCTGCACGGCGCCCGCCACGTCGGCCTGCTGACGGGCGACAACTCGATCAACGGCGACGCGGCCGTCGTGGTGATGACCACCGAGGTGCTGCGCAACATGATCTACGCCGGGCGCCGCCTCGACGACCTCGATGTCGTCGTGCTCGACGAGGTCCACTTCCTCCAGGACGCCTACCGGGGCCCGGTGTGGGAGGAGGTGATCATCCACCTGCCCGAGCACGTGCAGCTCGTGTGCCTGTCGGCGACGGTGTCGAACGCGGCCGAGCTGGGCGAGTGGATCGAGACGGTGCGCGGTCCGACGGCGGTCGTCGTCGAGGAGCGTCGACCGGTCGAGCTCCGGCAGCACTACCTGCTCACCGACCGGGCCACCGGTACGACGAGACTGCTGCCCACGTTCGTCGACGGCGAGCCGAACGGTGAGGCGCTCCGGCTCGATGCGTCGACTGCGGGCCCGTCGCGACGTCGCGAACGACCACGCCCGCCGATCCGTCGCCGGCTCGCGACGCCGAGCCGCCTCGACACGCTCGACGTGCTGATCGGCGGCGATCTGCTGCCGGCGATCCACTTCGTGTTCAGCAGGATCGGCTGCGACGCGGCCGCCGCCGAGGCCACCGCAGCCGGCTTCCGGCTGATCGGCGACGACGACCGCCGCGCCGTGCGCGAGCTCGCCGACCGCCGGGTCGACGGGTTCGCCCGGTCCGACCTCGACGTGCTCGGGTACGACCAGTTCACGGCCCAGCTCGACGCCGGCATCGCTGCCCACCACGCCGGGATGGTCCCGCCGTTCAAGGAGATCGTCGAGGCCGCGTTCCTCGCCGGGCTGGTGCGATGCGTCTACGCGACCGAGACCCTCGCCGTCGGGATCAACATGCCCGCCCGGACGGTGGTCCTCGACCGGTTGACCAAGTACACCGGCGACCACCACGCCACCCTGTCGCCGGGACAGTTCGCCCAGCTGACCGGGCGGGCGGGTCGGCGCGGGATCGACGAGCGCGGCAACGCGGTCGTGCTGTGGAGCCCGTTCGTCCGGTTCGAGCAGGTGGTCGAGCTCGCGTCGAGCCGGAGCTTCCACCTGCGCTCCGCGTTCCGCCCGACGTACAACATGGCGGTCAACCTCGTCGCGACGTACCCCCGCGGGGTCGCCCGGCGACTCCTCACCCTGTCGTTCGCCCAGTTCCAGGCCGACCGCGACGTCGTGCGGCTCGAACGACGCCTCGGCCGGCTCCGCGAGCGGCTCGCTGAGAGCGCAGCGGTGGCGGCCAGCCCGTTCGGTGACGTCGAGGAGTACCGACGTGACGTGCTCGACGCCGCCGGCCCGGTCGAGGTCGCGCTCGAGCGGCTCCGCCCCGGCGACGTCATCCACTTCTCGCGCGGCAAGCACCACGGGCCGGTGGCGGTGGTCGCGACCGCCCACCGTCAGGCCGGGCTCCGACTCACCGTCGTCACCCCGAGCGGTCACGCCGGCCGGGCGACCGCGGCCGACTTCGACGTGCCGCCCGCGCCGCAGGGGTCGATCGTGCTGCCCGGCAGTTACTCGCCGAACGATCGCAGGTATCGCGACGAGGTCGGTCGGCGGATCAAGCAGGCCGAGCTGAGCGGTCGCACGGTCGGCGCCCCCGACGTCGACGCGCCGAGCCGGTCGGTCGAAGCCGACCCGGATCTCGACCGGCGGGTGCGCGCCGCACGACGCGCCGAGCGCACCAGGGCGGAGATCGCCGATCTCGAGGCTCGCATCGACCGTCGCTCGGCCACGCTGGCGGTCGAGTTCGACGGTGTGCTCGCCGTGCTCGCGGCGCGCGGTGTGGTCGACGTGGAGGGCTGGACGGTGTCGTCCGCGGGCGAGATGGTGCGTCGCATCTTCCACGAGTCCGACCTCCTGGTCGCCGAGTGCGTCCGCGCCGGCCGGTTCGACGGCCTCGACGACGCGTCGGTCGCCGCACTGGCGTCGACGTTCGTCTACGAGCACCGTTCACCCGACGATCCGCCGCCGCCGTCGTTCCCGAGCACCGAGCTGCGCGCACGGTGGCGGTCGGTCGAGGGCATGAGCGACGAGCTCGCCGCCCTCGAACGGCTCCACGACGTCCCGGAGCACCGGCGGCCCGATCCGACGTTCGTGCCGATCGCACACGCGTGGGTCGACGGTGGCGCGTTCTCCGCCCTCGTGGACGCCGACGACCTCACCGGCGGCGACTTCGTCCGGACGATCAGGCAGCTCATCGATCTGCTCCGCCAGATCGCGATCGTCGCCGAGGACCCGCTGACGCGAGCGGCCGCGAGGCGGGCGGCCGACACCGCCCAGCGCGGTGTCGTCGCCGACTCGAACGTGGTCGGTGAGCCCGGGTCGGACGAGGAGCCCGCCGAGGTGTCCGACGAGGTGTCCGGCAGGGTGTCCGGCAGGGTGTCCGGCAGGGTGTCCGGCGGGGGGGCGGACGATGCCCATCCGTCGCGGTGAGCCGTGGGGCGGTCAGGGCGAGCGGCCCGGAGAGGCGCCGGTCGCGTCGACCGACGCCGAGCTCGCCCGGCTCGACGGCGCGGCCGGACCGGTGATCGTCGCCGGCGGCGACCTCTGGCGCTCGCTGGGCGCACCGGTCGGCCGCGATCCCGTGCAGCTGCTCCCGATCGATCTGCTCGACGTGACGATCGACGGTGCGGAGCACGTCGCGGCTGCGCACGTCGTCGCTCGCCGGAGCTGGTGGCACGGTCCGATCCTCGGGGTGATGAACGTCGGATCGCTGGGGGAGTGGGAGGTCGCACCGCGGGCGCATCCGAACGACGGGCGGATGGACGTCGTGCAGGTCGACCCGGAGATGTCGCTCCGGCAGCGCTGGGAAGCACGGGCGCGCCTGCCGCTCGGAACGCACGTGCCCCATCCGGCGATCGTCGTCCGGGCGCAGCGACAGGGCTCGTGGCGCTTCGACCGACCGATGCGCGTCTGGATCGACGGCCGCCCGGTCGGTCGCGCCCGGTCGATCGAGGCGACGGTTCGCCCGGATGCGATGACCGTCGCCGTCTGAGCCGCCCGAGACCTCGAGCCGGCGATGGTCCCCGGTCGGCGCCGGCGCGTTCCGTACGATGCCAGTCGTGACGCCGTACGTGGTCGAGGACTTCTCGCCGGAGGAAGCCGATGTGTTGCGGCGGTACTTCACCAACCTCGACGGTCCGGTGTTCGCGCTCGTCAACCTGCCCGAGGTCGTCAAGGGGGCGCTGTTCGCCCGCTACAGCCGCAGCCCCAAGAGCCTGCGCCGCCTGTTCCTCGACGAGTTCGTGGGTGATCTCGACATCAGCGGCGACATCGGTGTCGACGCGACGATGGGCCTCGAGCGCGCCGAGGAGCTGTACGAGCGGGTCTTCTTCGAGTACGGCGACGACTCGGTCGCCCAGCTCGGCGGCGTGCACCTCGCGTGCGAGCAGGCGTCCAACCTCCTCACCAAGATCCTCGAATGGGGACGGTTGATGAGCTACCTCGAGCAGAGCACGCGCTACATCGCGTACGACGCCCGTCTCGGCGGCCGCTACCGCTTCCACCGCGATCCCGACGTGCTCGCGAGCCGGTTCGGGACGCGCTACGTCGGCGACATGGACCGCATCTTCGACGCCTACTCCCGCAGCGTCGCGGCGATGACCGAGCACGTGCGCTCGACCGTTCCCCAGCAGCCGGGCGACAGCGACTTCGTGTACCGGCAGGCGACCCGGGCGAAGGCGCTCGATGCCGTGCGCGGAATGCTGCCCGCGGCAGCGCTCTCGAACGTCGGGATCTACGGCACGGGTCAGGGCTACGAGGCGCTGTTGCTGCGCATGCGGGCGCACCCGCTGCCGGAGGCCCGCGTGTACGCCGATCTCATGCTGCACGAGCTCCGCAAGGTGATCCCGAGCTTCCTCCGCCGCGTCGATCTCCCCGACCGTGGTGGCGCCTGGAGCGAGTACCTGGGTGAGACACGTGGCCGGACCGCGGCGGCCGTCGACGAGCTCCTCGGCGACGTCCCGGTCGACCACGTCGACGAGGTGACCCTCGTCGACTTCGACCCCGACGGGGAGGACAAGCTGCTGGCGGCCATCTGCTACGCACACAGCGCGCTCCCCGAGTCGACGATCCGCGACCACGTCGACCGGCTGGGCGTCGAGGAGCGGATCGCACTGATCCGCGCCTACGTCGGCGAGCGCCGCAACCGTCGGCACAAGCCGGGCCGGGCCTTCGAGCGCACCGGCTATCGCTTCGACGTCCTGTCGGACTACGGGGCGTTCCGCGACCTCCAGCGGCACCGCATGTTGACGATCGAATGGCAGTCCCTGACGCCCAACCACGGCTACAGCCGACCGGAGCTGGTCGATGCGGCGGGCATCGGCGGCGACTTCGACGAATCGATGGACCGCAGCGCGGGGCTGTACGACGCCCTCCGCCCCGACTTCCCGGAGCAGGCGGCGTATGCGGTTGCGATGGCGTACCGGCTGCGCTACGTGATGCAGTTCAACGCGCGCGAAGCGATCCACATGCTCGAGCTGCGTTCGGCCCCCCAGGGTCATCCCGCATACCGGCGCGTCGTGCTCGAGATGCACCGGCTGATCGCCGAGCAGGCGGGGCACCGTGCGATCGCTGCGGCGATGAGCCACATGACGACGGCTGCGCCCTTGCTCGAGCGGCTCGCCGCCGAGCGCCAGGCCGAACGACGTCGTTCGTGCTGACCCCCGACTGAACTGTGACGCGTGTCACAAACCGCACATGGGATTTCCCGCGGTCCACGTCTATGATCCGGCCGCGAGTGACAAGGATGTGACTATGGCTGACAGCGACGACACCGGCATCGACGGCGAAGAGCTCGACGACCCTGTCGACGCTGACGACCCCGACGAGGACTTCGACGAGGACGACGACTTCGACGACGACGATGACGACGACGTCGACGTGGACGTCGACGTG
>CBFCWS010000108.1:0-9029 GCA_965601765.1 uncultured Ilumatobacter sp.
CAGGCCGACGTCGTGCTCGCGATGTTCCTCCGGGGCGAGCACTTCACGACCGAGCAGAAGCGCCGCAACTTCGACTACTACGACCCGATCACGACCGGCGACTCGTCGCTGTCGGCGTGCGTGCAGGCGATCGTGGCCGCCGAGGTCGGCTACGACGAGCTGGCGTGGATGTACTTCCAGCAGGCGCTGTACCTCGATCTGGCCGACTCCCACGAGAACACCGCCGACGGCGTCCACGTCGCCAACGCGGGCGGCGTCTGGAGCGCTCTTGTGTACGGTTTCGGCGGATTCCACGACGCCGGCCACTGGATCGGGTTCAAGCCCCGCCTCCCCGACTCCTGGTCGTCGATGTCGTTCCACCTGCACCGGCACGGGCGCGACATCGCCGTGGCGGTCGACGGCGACGGGGCGACCGTCGAGGTCTGCGGCGGCGCCGTCCCGATCGAGGTCGACGGCGAGATCCGCCGCCTCGAGCCGGGCGACTCGGTCCGCATCGCACGCTGGGAGCCGTAGCCTCGGCGAGCGACGAGCGTCTGCTGGCGCGAAGGTGACGTCGGACGTCACCTTCGCGCCAGCAAACCGCAGAACGGGGGGATCGTGGGCGGCATCGGGTTGACGCGGGTCGGTTACCGGTCGGTAGGGTCCGGCACATGAGCGAACTCGGATTCGATGGCAAGGTGGCGATCATCACGGGAGCGGGAGGTGGCCTCGGGCGTGAGCACGCGCTGTTGATGGCGTCGCGCGGAGCACTCGTCGTGGTCAACGACCTCGGTGGTTCGGTCGACGGCACGGGGAGCGACCAGGGCGCCGCCGCCAAGGTGGTCGCCGAGATCACCGACGCCGGCGGCGAGGCCGTCGCCGACACGAACTCGGTGGCGACCGTCGAGGGCGGCGCGGCGATCGTCCAGACCGCGATCGACGCGTTCGGCCGGGTCGACATCGTGGTCAACAACGCCGGCATCCTGCGCGACAAGTCCTTCCACAACATGACCCCCGACCTGTGGCAGCCGGTGATCGACGTCCACCTCCACGGTGCGTACCACGTGACCAGCGCCGCCTGGCCGCACATGCGCGAGCAGGCGTACGGCCGCATCATCTCGACCGCATCGGGCGCCGGGATCTTCGGCAACTTCGGTCAGGCCAACTACGGCGCCGCGAAGATGGGCCTCGTCGGGTTCACCAAGGTCCTCGGCGTCGAGGGCGCCTCGAAGAACATCAAGGCCAACGCGATCGCACCGGTCGCGCACACCCGGATGACCGAAGACCTCCTCGGACCGCTCGCCGACACCGTGCAGGCCCGCTTCGTCAGCCCGCTCGTCACCTACCTCGCGCACGAGTCGTGCGAGCCGACCGGCCGGATCTTCTCCGTCGCGGGCGGCCGCGTCGCAGAGGTGTTCATCGGCGAGGGCCCGGGCTACACCGATCGCGACCTCACGCCCGAGTCGATCGCGGAGAACTGGGACGCCGTCACCGCCCGGGAGACCTACGACGTACCGCCGACGATGGGTGACGAGATCGGGATCTACCTCAAGCACCTCGGCTGACGCCACGAATCGCCGGCGGGGTCCGGATTCCCGTCCGTGTGCATTGCCAACGGCGGGTCGTTAGGTGTACCTTACGGCACATGGCCCTGATCTGCCTCTGCGGTCACGTCAGTGACCGGAAGGTCGCCAAGGCGATCGACCGCGGCGCGCACACGATCGACGAGGTCGTCGAGGCATGCGGTGCGGGTGCGTGCTGCGGCGGGTGCCATCCGACGATCCTCGGCATGATCGAGGAGCGGACGGCGGAGGTCGTGGTCCGGCCCCGCTTCGCCGTCGGCTGAGCGCGGTCGTAGAGCCGGGCCCGCGATCTTTCGCACGTTCCCCGCGAGGGTCCCCTATCGTGTCGGGCATGCGTGGCCATGACGACGTCATCGAGGTTCTCAACGAGGTGCTCACCGCCGAGCTGACCGCCGTGAACCAGTACTTCCTGCACGCCAAGATCATGGACGACTGGGGCTTCAAGAAGCTGGCGGCGCACTCGCGCCACGAGTCGATCGACGAGATGAAGCACGCCGAAGAGGTCACCGAGCGGATCCTGTACCTCGACGGCATGCCGAACTACCAGCGCTACTTCCCGCTCAGGATCGGCGAGACGGTCCCGGAGATGTTCGAGGCCGACCTGGAGGTCGAGTACGCGGCGGTCGAGCGGCTCAACCGGGGTGTCGCGCTGGCCCGCGACGTCGGCGACAACGGTTCCCGCGACCTGTTCGAGCGCATCCTCGTCGACGAGGAGGAGCACATCGACTGGCTCGAGACGCAGCTCGAGACCATCCGCCTGGTCGGCGTCGAGCAGTACCTCGCCCAGCACATCTTCGAGTGATCTCGTAGCCGGCCCGCTGCCGGCGCCATCCGGGCGACGGTTGTACGGTTGATCCGTGCCGACCCTGCTGGTGCTCCGCCACGGCAAGTCCGACTGGGATGCCGACGACGGTGTCGATGCCGAGCGCCCGCTCGCCGCTCGGGGGCGGCGGGCGGCGACCACCATCGGTCGCCATCTCGCCGAGGTGGGACCGCGCCCGACGCTCGCGCTCACCTCACCGGCGGTGCGTGCCCGCGACACGCTCGCGCGCGTGCTCGCCGCCGCCGGTTTCGACTGCTCGACGGAGATCGTCGCTTCCTTCTACGGGCACGGCACCGGGGCGGTGCTCGACGAGCTCCGCGCCGTGGGGGGTTCGCCGGAGGTCGTGCTCGCCGTCGGCCACGAGCCGACGTCGTCGGACCTCATCGCGACCCTCACCGGTGAAGAGGTCCGGTTCCCCACCGCGGCGCTCGCCCGCCTCGACAGCAACACCCGCTGGGAGCAGCTCGGGCCCGGCGACGCGGTGCTGTCCTGGCTCGTGCTCCCGCGCGACCTGGAGGCCGCCGGGCGAGCCTGACAGCGCGACCGGTGGCGATCGCCCGACCGTGTTGCGCCGACCCCTCGATGCCCCCGTACGGTTGGGAGCCGGTCAGCACGTCAAGCACCTCAGGAGTCGCGATGAGCACACACTTCGACCCGGACGATCACGAGGTCGCGTCCGGGAGCTCGGGACCCTCGTGGAAGCTGATCGCGCTCGTGCTCGTCGTCGCGGCGGCCTTCACGTTCTTCGTCCAGAACGGCGACGAAGCGGGCGTCGAGTTCCTCTGGCTCGACTTCCGGTGGCCGCTGTGGGCCGTGATCGGGGTGTCGATCCTCGCCGGCGTCCTCCTCGACCGCCTCGTCGGGTGGCAGTGGCGGCGCTCCCGGCGCACTCCCGGCGATGAGTGACGGCGGCGGCCGGGGCGACGCCCCGGCGGTCGGTCGGCTCGAGACCGGCGACGGGCTCCCGGTGGCGTACCACCGGTTCGGGCACGGCGGCGGCCGGCCGACCTTGATCGCGCACGCCAACGGGTTCCACGGCCGGTGCTACCGAGCGCTGGCCGACGAGCTCGGCCCCGGGTACGACTGCGTGGCGATCGATCAGCGTGGTCACGGGCTGACCGGCCTCCGTGCGGACGACCACGAGCGAGCCCTGTCGGGTGGCGCGCTCGACTGGCGACCCCTCGGTGTCGACGTCGGCGCTCTCGCCCGCCTGCTCGCCCCGTCCGGCGGGCTGGTCGGGGTGGGACACTCGATGGGTGGCGCCGCGCTGCTGATGGCGGCGCATCGCGATCCGGACGTGTTCGACCGGCTCGTCCTGTTCGAGCCGGTGGCGCCGCCACCGGACGCGAACCCCGGCGATCCTGATCAGATGCCGCTCGTCGGGCTCGCGCTCCGCCGGCGCGCCGAGTTCGAGTCGGTCGACGCGGCGATCGGCAACTACCGGGCCAAGCAGCCGATGGCCCTCATGCGCTCCGACGTGCTCCGGGACTACGTGGTCGGCGGAACCCGCCCGCTCCCGCACGGTGTCACGCTGCGCTGCGAACCCGCCGTGGAGGCCGCGTTCTTCCGTGGTTCACACGACAACGGCGTGTGGGACCTGCTCGACGAGATCGACGTCCCGACGCTGGTCGTGAGCGGCCGGGTCGAGGCCGACGCCGTCACCGGCTGGGCGCGCGTGATCGCCGATCGCCTGCCGAACGGGGTGTTCCGATACGAGCCCGACCTCACGCACTTCGGTCCCCTGAGTCATCCCGACCGCGTCGCCGACATCGTCCGATCCGGCTGAACCGGCTGAACCGGCCGGCGCGGGTCCGATCTCCGACGACGTGGCGCGCCGGCCACCGACGGTGTCCGCGACGACTGTGACACCCCGGATCTACGATGCATGGTGCATGTGGACCGCACCGACATCGCTCTCCCCTTCCCGAGTCGAGTCGTTCCTGGCCTGCCCGTTGGCCTTTCGGTTCTCCGCGATCGAGCGGCTTCCCGACCCACCGTCGGTCGCGACCACGCGTGGTTCCGCCGTCCATCGCGCCCTCGAGTTGCTCTTCGAGCGGCCGGCTGCCGATCGCACCGCCTCGGCGCTCGACGACTGCGTCGCGGCGGCGCTGCGCGAGTACCGGGCGCTCCCCGAGTTCGTCGATCTCGAGCTCGACCGCGACGCGGCAGCGGCATTCGATCGTGAGTGCTCCGAGCTCGCGGCCAACTACCTCCGCCTGGAAGACCCGCGCCGTGTCCACGCGATCGGGCTCGAGCTCAAGCTCGAGGCACCCGTCGGCGATCTCACCCTGCGCGGCATCATCGACCGGCTCGATCTCGACGACGACGGCGAGCTCGTCGTCACCGACTACAAGACCGGTCGTGCGCCGAGCCCCAACTGGGAGCGCAAGAGCCTCTCCGGGGTCCACTTCTACGCGTTCCTCTGTGAGTCTGTGTTCGGCCGCCGGCCGTCGGCGATCCGGCTCGTGTACCTCAAGTCCGGCGAGATCATCACGGCGACGCCGAGCGCTCAGTCCACGAGGTTCATGACCACGAGGACGACCGCCGTCTGGAACGCGGTCGCCACCGCATGCGAGCGCGACGACTTCCGGCCGCGGGTCGGGGCGCTGTGCAACTACTGCGCCTACCAGCAGTGGTGCCCGGAGTTCGGCGGCGATCCAGCGCTGGCGGCGGTCGAAGCCCCGGTCGCACTCGCCCGCGCGGTCACCGCATGAGCGACACGCCGGTCGCCGACGGTCGTCACGCCGAACGTGACGCCGACGTCGCCGGCTGGATCACCGACTTCGATGCGTTCGCGGAGCGCCTGCTCGAGCCGCTGCGCGGCACGGCGTGGCTGGATCACACGATGACGGCTGCCACCCACGCCGGGGAGTTCAGTGGCATCTGGCACGCGATCGGGTTGACGCGCGGCATCGTCACCGGGCGCTACGACCAGACGGTCGCGCTGATGGTCGCGATCGGCGCCGAGAGCCTGATCGTGAACCAGGGCGTGAAACGTCTCTTCCGCCGTCGCCGGCCGACGACCGGCGGCGACGAGCGCTTCGACATCCGAACGCCACTGACGTCGTCGTTCCCGAGCGGCCACGCGTCGGCGGCGGCGTTCGCCGCCACGATCCTCATCGGGTGGGACGGACGCCGTTCGGCGCTCCTGTACGTCCCGATCGCCGCTGCGATCGCGCTCAGCCGGCCCTACGTCCGGATCCACCACGCCTCCGACATCGTCGGAGGTGTCGCGACGGGCCTCGCGCTCGCAGCGGCCGCGCGGCCGATCATTCAGCTGGCCGCACCCGCACGGCGTCGTCGGGCGTAGTCTCCGACGACATGAGCGACGCCGGCTTCGACCGATCGATGAGCGACGCCGAGGGGCTCATGTGGCGCCTCGAGAAGGACCCGTACCTGACGTCGACCTTCGGCTCGATCACGATCCTGGATCGCCCACCCGACTTCGATGCGTTCAGGCGGCGCATGAACCGCGCCTCCAAGCTCATCCCGGGGCTCCGCCAGCGGGTCATGTCGTCACCGGCCAACCTCACACCCCCGATCTGGGTCGACGACCCCGACTTCTCGATCGACCGCCACGTGCGTCGGATCGCGTGCCCCAAGCCGGGCAAGCTCCGCCAGGTCATGGATCTCGCGACGCTGCTGGTCGCCGACCCGTTCGACCGCAACCGGCCGCTGTGGCAGTTCACCGTGATCGAGGGCATGCGGGGCGGCAAGGCGGCAATCGTCCAGAAGATGCATCACACGATCACCGACGGCGAGCGTGGGGTGGAGCTGTCGCTGCAGTACCTCGACTTCGACCGCGACGCGCCCGAGCCACCGCCGGTCGCCGAGGCCGAGCGGATCGACCTCCCGGGCGACCCGCACGACTCCGATCCGCTCCGGAACTTCGTCGCCGGCGGTCTCCGCCTGCCGCTCAGCGTCGTCAAGCAGGTGCGCGACCTGCTCACCGACCCGGCGTCGATCCCCGATGCGTCGAGTGCGGCGGCGGGCACGCTGCGAGGCATCGCGCATCAACTCTCCGACACCGAGCAGGCACGCTCGCCGCTGTGGACCGAGCGATCGCTGGAGCGTCACCTCGAGGTCGTGCGGGCGCCGTTCCGCGAGACCAAGGACGCCGCTCGACGGCTGGGCGGCACGCTCAACACCGCCTTCCTCACGGCTGCGGCGCATGCGGCCGCAGACTACCACCATCGCATCGGCGTACCCGCCGAGTCGCTGCGGGCGTCGATGGCGATCAGCACCAGAACGGAGTCGTCCGGCGCGAATGCGTTCTCATTGGCTCGAATCATCGTGCCGACCACGCCGATGCCGATCAGCGAACGATTCGTACTCGTCGGCGAGGCGGTCGACGACGCCCGGGCGTCGTCGGCCAGGGGCGGTCTCGACGCCCTCGCAACGCTGACGGCCGCGCTGCCGACCTCGATGCTCACGCGGATGGCCCGCCAACAGTCCGAGACCGTCGACTTCGCCACCTCGAACGTCAGGGGCTCGCCCCGACCGATGTACATCGCCGGATCGAAGATGGAGGCGATCTACCCGCTCGGCCCGCTCGGCGGCGTCGCGTTCAACCTCACGCTCATGTCCTATCTCGGCAGCCTCGACATGGGGATCCACATCGACCCGGCGGCGGTCGCCGATCCGGCCATGCTCGCCGAGTGCCTCGACGACGCCTTCCGGGAGCTGATCGACACCTGACGACAAATGTCGGGACGCAGGCCCTCGATGCCCGCGCCACCACGGCGCACCACCGCTCGGTGGACGCAGGTCAGGGGGTCGGGGTGCGGGCGGTCAGCAACGAACGCACGTCGAGCAGCAGGTCGGCGACCTCACCGCTCGACACCAGGTCGCGCTGCATCATGCGACCCAGTGCTTCGTCGATCACCGCGACGGCATCCTGAACGATCTCCGACTCGTCGCCGGAGCGATCGAGCGTGGCGGAGGTGGTCTGATCAGTCATCGATCTGCACGGTACCTCCCGCCGCACCGTCCCGCACGCACCTATCGTGGGAAACATGCAACTGCGCGACCGGCACGTGATCGTCACCGGAGCGGCCGGCGGCATCGGAGCGGCCCTCGCCGAGCGGTTCCACCGTGCCGGGGCACGGGTCACGGCGACCGACCTGGAGCCACCGGAGGCCCGCGCGAGCGAGCTGCCCGGCGCTCTGGCCCTCGGCGCCGACATGCGATCGGAGGCCGAGATCGCCGCCATGATCGATCGTGCCGAGCGTCACCACGGACCTGTCGACCTGTACTTCGCGAACGCCGGCGTCGCGATGGGCACCGATCCCATGGACGACGAGCTCGCGTGGACGACCAGCTTCGACGTCAACGTCCACGCCCACCGGTGGGCCGCCCGCCGCCTCCTGCCCGGATGGCTCGATCGTGGCGACGGCTACTTCTGCTCGACGGCCTCCGCGGCCGGGCTGCTCGCGCAGATCGGCTCGGCCCCCTACAGCGTGACCAAGCACGCGGCCGTCGCCTTCGCCGAGTGGATGAGCATCACCTACCGGGATCGCGGTGTGAAGGTGTCGTGCCTCTGCCCGCAGGGCGTCAACACGGCGATGTTGCACGCCGGCGACGGGTTCGGCGAGGGCACCGAGGTCGTCAAGGCGGTCGGCGACGTGCTCGAGCCCGACGCGGTCGCCGACGTCGTGCACGATGCGATCGTCGCCGAGGCGTTCCTGATCCTCCCCCACCCCGAGGTCGCCGGGTACCAGCAGCTCAAGGCCTCCGACCCCGAACGCTGGCTGGCGGGCATGCGTCGGCTCCAGCGGCGCGTCTCCGGGGGCTGATCACGCCGTGGAGCACACCCTCGCGTCGATGGGACTCCGGCTGGGCGAACCGATCCGCTTCCGGCGGGCGGGCATGCGTCGCTGGCAGGTCGGTGCCGTCGTCCGCGTCGAACCCGACGGCAGCATCACGTTGCGCGACCGCGACGGTGCCGCTCGATCGATCCGACCCGAGCTCGTCATGGTGCAGCGACCCGGCCCGTACCGGGGCCGCCGGGTGTGGCAACCGGTCAGCGACGTCGCGGTCACCTGGGAGCAACTGGAGCTGTTCTGAGATCACCCGCACGGGTGGTGGCCGGGGACGGGACTCCCGCGGGCGCAGCGATACGGTGCGGGGCGATGTCCGACGAGCTGAGCCATCACGCGTGCATCGCCCGCGACGAGCTGCAGGGACGGTCGGCTGCCGCTTCGCCGGCCGTCGCACCCGACGGATCACGGGTGGCCTGCGTGGTGCAGACCATCGACCACGACGCCAACGCGACGCGGTCGCACATCTGCATCGACGGGACGACGGTCAGCGCAGGACCGCGTGACTCGGACCCCGTGTGGTCGCCCGACGGGCGGTTCCTCGCGTTCGTCCGCACCGGTGGCGACGATGCGACCGACGCCTCGACGGCCCTCCTGGTGCTCGACACCACCGGCCCCTCCGAAGTGCGAACCATCTGCTCGATGCCGGACGGGATCGCCGAGCCACGGTGGTCGCCGGACGGGCGAACGCTCGCCTTCCTCAGCCGCACGCGGGACGAGCGGTACGCCGCGAAGAACGAGCGGTGGCAGCGGCCCCGGCGGATCGACCGGTTCTTCACCCGCCTCGACGACGAAGGATGGATCGTCGACCGTCCCCAGCACGTC
>CBFCWS010000109.1:0-8945 GCA_965601765.1 uncultured Ilumatobacter sp.
CTGTAGCTATTTCAGCACAATTCACATTTCATATAAATATTGTGGACCCGATTCTAGTTTATGCACTTTGAACATATGCTTTATTTAGAAGATTAAGATTCTGTTTTATTTCTATTCAGCATTTACAATTCATCTTGTTAGTCACATAAATGTAGAACTGAGGAAGATAAGATTTGTTCCGCATCACACGCCTTAGCAAAGTCTCAAGTATATAAATGAGTTAATGTAAGTTATTTGAACAGTGACTAGATAGAGTTATATCTAGAGTTACCATTCTTGCAACCCCACTGCGGTTATAATCCAAAATTATATAGGTAAGCATGCTGACCATGTTTTACATAGATAATGTGTTTCATATGTAATCCAATTATGTGAATTATAATATTTTTGCAACGTGTGTGCGGAAGTTTTTGTAATATTGTGATGATGCACGAAATTGCTGAATAAATGTCGTCAAATTTGCCACCACCAAAACAACTACGTGAAGCTTCCTAACGCACGAATCAATATTAACCGTGACACATTCTTGTGTGATTACATTTCACTTCATTACAATGTAGCTGTTTCATTTTAACTCACTTTGATTAGAAACAGATTACTCATATTGCTACTTCACTATATTTAGATTTTGCACGTTACAAATATCTTTAACTTATTTAGATGATCGAAATGAATAATGTATTTTTAGTTTTGTGTACATTTTGAAATACATTCTAGCTCTTTTACAGAGCCCATAGATTCTTCGGATTCCACCCCAAAATTATGGCTTGAACTTACTCAAATTGTCAAGCAGAACTACGAGGGCGACGGCCTTCTCGCCCGCGGCCTTCACGGCCAGGACGTCCATCCCGTCGACGGTCCAGGCGGGCATCAGGTAGCTGGCGGCCTTGAGGGCGAGATCGGTCTGCGACTCGCTCGTTCGCAGCGACGTCCCCATCGCGTAGGTGTTGTTCTCGCAGCAGAACAGGACCGGGACGTCCCAGAGCGCGGCGAGGTTCATCGCCTCGTGGAACTCGCCCTCGGCGACGGCCCCTTCGCCGAAGAAGCATGCGGTCACGCGCTCGGGGCGACCGAGCATCTGGTCGGCGAGCCCGAGCCCGACCGCGACCGGCAGGTGCCCGCCGACGATCGCGTTCCCGCCGAAGAACCTCGTGTCGACGTCGAACAGGTGCATCGAGCCGCCACGGCCGTGCGAGCAGCCGGTCGCCTTGCCGAACATCTCGGCCATGATCGACGTCGCCGAGACCCCCTTCAGCAGGGCGTGCCCGTGCTCGCGGTAGGTCGCGATCACCGCATCGTCGGGCTCGAGCGCGGCCATCACGCCGGACGCGATCGCCTCCTCGCCGATGTAGAGGTGCAGGAAGCCTCGGATCTTGGTCTCGCCGTACAGCTCGGCCGAACGCTCTTCGAAGACCCGGATGCGGATCATGTCGGCCAGCAAGCGGCGGCCGAGGTCGTGCTCGTGGTCGGACAGGATGGTGGTCATGCCGGTGCTCCATCGGTCGAGACGACCGGGCCCCCGTCGGGCTCGGGCTGTTCGAGCGTCGAAGTGTCACCTTCGGCCTCGCCCAGTTCACGAGCCTTGAGGACCCGTCGCATGATCTTGCCGCTGCGGGTGTGGGGGAGGGCGGTTGCGAACGCGATCTCACGCGGCGCGACCGCGGCTCCCAGCCGACGGCGCGCATGGGCCATCACGTCGCGGCGCAGGTCGTCGTCCGGCTCGCGGTCGGGGCCGGGGACGACGAACGCCTTGATGATGTGACCGGCGGTCTCGTCGGGGATGCCGATGACGCCGCTCTCGGTGACCCCTGGGTGCTCGTTGAGCACGGACTCCACCTCGAACGGCCCGATGAGGTGGCCCGAGGTCTTGATCACGTCGTCGCCGCGACCGACGAACCAGAAGTAGCCGTCGGCGTCGCGGCGGGCGAGATCGCCGCTGCGGTACCAACCGTCGGCGAAGGCGGAGCGATACCGCGCGTGCTGGTCGAGGTAGTCGCGACACATCGACGGCCAGCCGGCGCGGATCGCCAGCTCGCCGGACTCCTCGACCGAGGTGACCTCGGTCGGCCGACCGTCGGGCCCGAGCACGAGCTCACCGTCGGGCGTGCGGCGCAGCAGGGTGGCCTCGATGCCCGGCACCGGCCGGCCCATCGATCCCGGCCGCACCTGCGAGGTGCGCCGGTTGGCGATCATGATCGCGCCGGTCTCGGTCTGCCACCACGTGTCGAGCACCGGCACGCGGAACACGTCCTGACACCATCGCACGGCCTCCGCGTCGAGTGGCTCGCCCACGCTCGCGACCAGCCGGAGCGCACCGAGATCGTGGCGCGCCGGCAGCTCGGCGCCGAGTCGCTGGAGCATCCGGATCGCGGTCGGTGCGGTGTAGAGGACCTCGACCCGGTGTCGTTCGAGGATGCGATACCAGCGCTCGCCGTCGAAGTCGGCCTCGTCGATGATGCTCGTGACCCCGTTGGTCAGCGGGGCGATGATGCCGTACGACGTGCCGGTCACCCAACCGGGGTCGGCCGTGCACCAGTAGACGTCGTCGGTGTGGAGATCGAGCACCGACCGTCCAGTCGCGTGGTGCGCGACGACGGCACCGTGCACGTGGACGGCACCCTTGGGGATTCCCGTGGTACCGCTCGTGAAGTGGAGCAGGGCCGGCGTCTCGGCGGCGGTGAACGGCGTCGTCGCATGGCCGTCGGCGGCGAAGTCCTCGAACGCCACGATATCGGGTCCGCCCGCGGCCCGGTGGGGTCGGAGCTCGTCGTCCGACGTGCCGACGACGAGCACGAGCCCGAGGTCCGGGAGCCGCTCGAACAGCGGCGCGACCTTGCGGCGCAGCGCGGGCAGCGTCGTGACCAGGACCCGGATGTGGCCGAGCTGGAGACGCTGGGCGATCGGGTCGGGACCGAACGCCGAGAACAGCGGCGTCACGACCAACTTCGCCTTGAGCGCGCCGAGGACGGCGACGTACAACTCGGGGATGCGCCCGGTGAGCGTCGCCAGGCCGGCGCCCGGTGCGAAACCGTGCCGGCTCAGCGCGCCGGCGAACCGGTCGGTCCTCGCTGCGAGCTCGGTGTAGGTGACATCGAGGGGCGCGTCGATCGCGTCGGGGCCGCGCCCGATGCACCGCAGCGCGATCCGGTCGCCGCGTCCGGCCGCGACGTGGCGGTCGAGGGCCAACACACCGATGTTGACGCTCCGTTCGGAGCTCGGGCGACCGCCGAGCGCCTCCCAGGCACCGTCCCACGAGAAGGGCTCGGCTCCCGGGTCGTCACCGCCGGGGCGGCTGGGGTCGGGGTGCTGGGTCTGGTCGGGCATCGGCGAGCTCCGGTGTGTGCATCGGGTGTCCACCTCCGATGAGTACCGGGGATTCAGCGGCGTGCACAGAGCCGAACGGCAGCAGTGTGCGGCGAGTGACGTTCGGCTCTGTGCGCCGTTCGGGTCGCTTCGTAGCGTCGGTGGTGGAGGTGGTGATCGTGAGGAACGCGTCACGCGTGCAGATCTGCCTCGTCGTCGCGCTGATCGCCGCGTCCGCCGGTGCCGTCGACGCTGCGTTGGGACGCATCTGGGACCAGCTCGCCATCCTCGTCGCCATCGCCGCGCTGTGCGTCGCCGGTCTCGTGCTCGGCCGCTCCGGGCGACCGGTGATGTCGATCCGCAGCGATCTCGCACGCTGGCTGCGCAGCCGGTCGGCGGTCGAAGGGGAGCGCCCCGAGGCACTGCTCGACCGTGCGGTCGCGACGTACCGGCGCGATCACCTCCGCGCCCCGGACCGGACACCGTGAGGTGCCCGTGCCGGCCGGAACCGACGGCGCCCACTCGATCGATCCCGATCGACGGCGCTCGGCGAGCACGGTGACCGCGGCGGCGGCCGACGGCAGGTCGTGCCCCGACGTCGTCGAGTTGCCGACCTCGCAACCGCTCGACGACGCCCTGACGGCGCTCGGCGGCAAGGCCGGTGCGCTCGACGTGATGCTCCGGGCCGGATTGCCGGTGCCGGCCACGATCGTCGTCACCACCGCCGCCTACCGCCGCGCGGTCGAGTCGGGCGCGACGCGCCGGCTCCTCGACGAGCTGCGGGGCGCGCCGCCCGGCGCCGGACCCGACGCGGCGGTCGTCGATGCGGCGTTCCTGACCGACGGCGTCCCGGCCGACGTCCGTCGGCGGGTGTGTGCCGCTCGACACCGGATCGCCCCGAACGGGCCCGTGGCGGTGCGATCGTCGGCGACCACCGAGGATCTCGGCGGCGCCTCGTTCGCCGGCCAGTACCTGTCCCTGCTCGGCGTCGACTCCGACGACGAGCTGGTCGAGGCGATCGCACGCGTCTGGGCGTCGCTGTGGCATCCGGCGCCGCGCGCGTACCGGATCGCACACGGGATCGCGGACGACGAGGCCGAGATGGCGGTGATCGTGCAGGCGATGGTGCCGGCCGAGCGCGCCGGTGTCGTCTTCACGATCGACCCGGGTGGCACCCCGGCCCACCTCCGCGTCGAGCACGTCGCCGGGCTCGGCGAGGCGCTCGTGTCCGGCGCCGTGACCCCCGAGGCCGCGGTCGTCCCGCGCTCGGTGCCCGACGACGTGGCCGCCGAGATCGCCGAACCGGCTCGGCTGGCGCTGCGATCGGAGCGAGTGTTCGGGAGCCCCCAGGACGTCGAGTGGGCGTCGGACGGCGATCGCACCTGGCTCGTGCAGAGCCGACCGATCACGGTCGGCGTCGGTGAGGTGTTCACGGACGACGACGGGTTCGACACGCAGGTCCACTCCCACCGCCGGTACACGACGGCCGGCGTGGGCGAGATGCTGCCGGGGGTCTTCCCCGCGCTCCGGTGGGCGACCGCGGGCTTCATGGTCGAGGAGGCCTTCCGTCACGTCGTCGGCGACCTCGCCGCGCTGCCGGGGTCGCTCACCGGGCCGTTCGGCTTCGTCGTCCGCCTCCGGGGTCGGGCGGCGCTCGATCTCGATCACCTCGCCGAGGTGGCGACGTCGCTGCCGGGCGGGTCGGCCGAGGAGCTGGAGCAGCAGTACTTCGGCAGCGGAGGCGAGGCCCCTCCTCCGGAGCGCGTCGGCCTGCTCGCGCGGGTCCGCCACGACGTCCGCGTGCTCGGGTCGACGCGCACCGCTCGTCGTGAGCAGGCGATCACCCACGCTGCGATCGACGTCCTCCTCCGCGCTCCGCTCGACCCGGCGGCGATCCCCGGGGTCGATCTGCTCGCCCGGCGCACGCGTCTCGTCGACCTCGGCGTGCGCGCCACGATCGCCGAGTTCGCCGTGGCCACCGCGGCGGTCGCCGCCTTCGCGCGCCTGGAGGCGGCCCTGCGAAAGCACCTGGGTTCGAGCGAGGGGACGCGTTGGGCGCACCGGGTCGCGCGCGGGACGCAGCCGCCACCGGTGTTGCGAACGGCCGAACAGCTCGCGGCCGTGATCGCCGCCGCCGACGCAACGGTGCTGCTCCGCGAATCCTGGGAGGACGCGGTGGCCGCGCTGCACGCCGACGATCGCGACGACCTCGTCGAGCGAACCCTCGCATCGGCTCGCCGCTCCGGGTGCCAGCGCGTCGTCGCCGGAGCGACGTGGGACGAGGAGCCCGATCGCTACTGGCAGCTCGTCCGGGGGGCGGCACAGCCGCGCCGGGACGTCGGCGACGACGCAGGCGAGCTCGAGCGACTGCTGTGTTCGTCGCCGGGCTGGAGGCGGACGCGCCTGTTGACCGGGCAGGTCATCGACGTTCGTCGTCAGCTGATCCGGCGCCTGGGGCGCGATGCGCGCAGCCTGCTCGAACGGCGCGAGACCGCGAAGGCCGACGTGCTCGCGCTCGGCGGACTGATCCGTGCGATCGATCTCGAGCTCGGGCGCCGCCTGGTGGCGCGCGGCGTGCTCGTCCACCCGACCGACGTCGAGCACCTCCGCCCCGACGAGCTCCGCGAGAGCGTCCACGCCGGATCGGCGCCCGGTCTCGACGTCGTGCTCCGACGTCGCCGGTGCGTCGAGCGGTGGCGGGCCGACGGTGATCTCCCGGTGACGTTCACCGGTCAACCGCCGATCGGCGACCGATCGGTGCCGTCGGGCGACCGCTTCGACGGCTGGGGGGCCAGTCCGGGGCGGCACACCGGGCCGGTGCGGTACCTGTCCGAGCCCGATGCGAGCTCGGTTCGCCCCGGCGACGTCGTCCTCGCCCGCCGGACCGACGCATCGTGGTCGCCGGTGTTCCTGCGCGCCGCGGCGATCGTGGTCGAGCAGGGCGGGCCCCTGTCGCACGCGGCGATCGTCGCGCGCGAGCTCGGTCTCCCGGCGGTGGTCAACGTCCCGGGCGCAGTGGCCCGTCTCCGCGACGAATCGGGCCCCGTGACCGTCGACGGCGATCACGGTGCGGTGTTCGTCGGCGGCGACGACCAGGTCGACTCACGAGGTGGAGCGGGACGGTGACGGCGATCGGCGACCTCGGCCTCGAGCTGCTCGACCCGCAGCGGATGGTCTTCGTCCCGGCGATCATGGGCGCGGGCCTGGTGTTCTCGGTCGCGACGATCCTGCGCGACCTGCTGTCGCGCGGCAGTCGAACGGCGCAGGTTCGCCGAGCTCGGATCCGGGGCCGGCTGGTGGCCGGGTCGGTGGACGACCCGGACGGCGCTGATCTCGTGCGCGCCGCCAGACCGGTCGGACGGGCGGGCTTCGCAGCCGTCGGCGTGCTCGCAGCCGGCTTCTCGGTCTACGTCCTGATCGGTGCCACCGGGAACTTCCTGCGGCACGGCGGCTACGTCAGCCGGGAGGCGTGGCTGTGGGGGGCGAACCTCGTCGTCGTCGCAGCCGCGGGCGTGCTGTCGGCGGCCTGCTTCGCGGTCGTCGCCCGGCCGCACCGTCCGCCCCCGTGGGTGTGGTCGCCGCTGATGCTGACCCCGCTGCTCGGCGTCGACGAGGCGCCCGACAGCGAGCGGGAGCGGTGGGTCGTCATCGGGGGGCTGACGATCACCGTGCTGCTCGCCGCACTCGCGACCTGGCCGCGCAAGCTCGGTCCTGTGGACGATCCCCTCGCAGCGCTCGTCGACGCGCCCGGGTCGTCGCGACTGGAGGAGGTCGCCAACGTGCTCGGCTCGACGCAGCTCACGGTCGTCGTCGTAGTGGTGGTCGGGCTGGCCACGCTGCGATGCCGGCGGTTCGCCTGGGTGTTCATCGCGAGCGTGGTCGCGAGCCTGGCCGTGACGACGGTGATCCGGGTCATCGTCGATCGCCCCCGCCCGGCCGATGGTCCGTTCGCCGGGGCGACCGATTCGTTCCCGAGCGGCCATCTCGTCCAGATGACGCTGCTGGCCACGCTGGTGCCCCTCGCGATCGCCGAGCTGACCCGCTCGCAGACGGCACGGCGATGGGCCACCGCCGTGCTGTCGGCGACGGTGGTCGTCGTCGCCGTCGGCCGCATCGCGAACGCCCACCACGCTCCGACCGACGTGATCGCCGGGGTCGCGCTCGGCCTGGCGATCGGATCCTGGGCCCGGCTCGCCTACCGCGCGCCGGACGGCCATCGCGACTGCGGTCGCTGCCTGGTCAGCTCCGCCGCCGATCCGCCCGACGGCGGGTCGGACGGACCGGGTGGCGAACGGGCCGCCCCGCCCGCGGCGAGCGCCGCGCGCTGATCGACGGACGGTCGGCAGCGACGCGTCCGTCGTGGCAGATCGCCGGACCACCCGGTGGTCCGTGCCGTTGGGCCCTGTGCATCGCGGACCCGCCGGGCGACCATGGACCGATGGAACCGCCGGCCGCGCCGACCCCCGCGCCGGACGAGGCGACCGGGTCGGCCGAGACCCACGTCTCGTGGGTCTTCTTCACCGCCGACCGCGCCTACAAGTTGCTCAAGCCGGTGCGCTTCGCCTTCCTCGACCTGTCGGACCGCTCGGACCGCATCGCCGCCACCGATC
Source organism: uncultured Ilumatobacter sp. (assembly GCA_965601765.1). GTDB lineage: Bacteria > Actinomycetota > Acidimicrobiia > Acidimicrobiales > Ilumatobacteraceae > Ilumatobacter. The sequence goes on from CBFCWS010000109.1 coordinate 7,914, forward strand.
GCGAGATCGAGCTCAACCGCGGCTTCGCCCCCGACGTCTACCTCGGCCGCGCCGACGTGATCGAGGAGGGCGAGCTGGTCGAGCGGATGATCGTCATGCGGCGCCTGCCCGCGAGCCGACGCCTCGCTGCGCTCGTCGACGACGACGACCTCGCGGACCACCTGCGCGCCGTCGCTCGGCGGATCGCTGCCGTCCACGCGGCTGCGCCGGTCGTCGCGCCGGCGCCGATGGCGACCCGGGAGCGGGTCGGAGCCAACTGGGCGGACAACTTCTCGGCGATCGAGCAGTTCGTCCCCACGGTCGTCGCGCGTGCCGACTTCGACCACGTGCGGCAGATGGCCGAGGACTACCTGGGTCACCGCGACGCGCTCTTCGGTGAGCGGATCGAACAGGGCTACGTGCGCGCCGGTCACGGTGACCTGATCGCAGAGGACGTGTTCTGCCTCGACGACGGGCCGCGGATCCTCGATTGCCTCGCGTTCGACGACGACCTGCGCATCTCCGACGTGCTCAACGACATCGCATTCCTGGTGATGGACGTGCATCGCCTCGCCGGTCCGGAGGCGGCTGCGCTGTTGCTGGCCTGGTACCAGGAGTACAGCGGCGAACAGCACCCCGCCTCGCTGGCCCACCACTACATCGCCTATCGAGCCCACGTGCGCACGAAGGTCGCGTGCCTCCGATCCGGACAGGGCGACCCGGCGAGCGCCGCGATCGCTCGGGAGCATCACGCCCTCGCCGCGCACCACCTCGAGCGCGCCCGGATCCGGCTCGTGCTGATCGGTGGCGGTGTGGGCACCGGCAAGTCGACGCTCGCCAGTCGGGTCGCTCGGCGCTTCGGCTACGTCCACCTGGCGACCGACGAGATCCGCCGTGACCTCGGCGGGATCCCGCGCGGCGAGCACCGGATCGTGCCACCCGGCACGGGGCTGTACGCGCCGGCCGAGGTCGATGCGGTCTACCGGGAGCAGCGCCGCGAGGCCGAGTCGCTGTTGCGGCGCGGTCACGGGGTGGTCCTCGACGCCTCCTTCA
>CBFCWS010000110.1:0-8937 GCA_965601765.1 uncultured Ilumatobacter sp.
GCCTGGCACCATGCGCGACGGGGGTGGGGTGGAGGTGCTGCCGCTGTATGCACGGTTGTCGGCGGCGGAGCAGCAGCGGATCTTCCGGCCTCATCGGGGGCGGCGCATCGTGCTGGCGACGAACGTGGCCGAGACCTCGATCACGGTCCCCGGGGTGCGGTACGTCGTCGACGCCGGATCGGCACGCATCTCCCGGTACTCGAAACGGCTCAAGGTCCAGCGACTGCCGATCGAGCCGATCTCGCAGGCGTCGGCCGACCAGCGCGCGGGGCGCTGCGGCCGGGTCGCACCCGGGATCTGCATCCGGCTCTACGAGCAGGACGACTACGAGAGCCGGCCCGAGTTCACCGAGCCCGAGATCGTCCGCACGAACCTCGCATCGGTGATCCTGCAGATGACGGCGATCGGGCTCGGCGACGTCGAGCGGTTCCCGTTCGTCGAGGCGCCCGACCGCTCGTCGATCCGCGACGGGTACCTCCTCCTCGACGAGCTCGGTGCGCTCCGTCCCGGCAAGATCGGGGCGCCGCGCCGGCTCACCGCCGTCGGCCGTCAGCTCGCGCGGCTCCCGGTCGATCCGCGGCTCGGCCGCATGATCGTGGAGGCGGGCCGGCTCGGCTGCGTGCGAGAGGTGCTCGTCATCGCCGCGGCGCTGTCGATCCAGGACGTCCGCGAACGGCCCCAGGACCACCCCGAGCGGGCCGCCGAGCTGCACCGCCGGTTCGCGGTCGACGGGTCGGATCTGCTCTCGATCGTCGCGCTCTGGGACTATCTGCGCGACCGCCAGCGCGAGTTGTCGGGCAACCGCTTCCGGCGATTGTGCCGTGACGAGTACCTCCACTACCTCAGGGTGCGGGAGTGGCGCGACCTCTACAGCCAGCTCCGGCGTGTGGCCGGGCAGCTCGGCCTGCGGCCGGGTGTCGACGAGGCGCACCCGGATCACGTGCACCGCGCGGTCCTCGCCGGGCTGCTCAGCCAGATCGGGATGCGCGACGGGGACGGGCGGGAGTACCGCGGCGCTCGCGACGCGCGGTTCGTGATCGCTCCGGGGTCGGTCCTCTCGCGTCGCTCGCCGAGGTGGGTGATGGCGGCGGAGCTGGTGGAGACCAACCGGGTGTGGGCTCGGCGCGTCGCCGGGATCCAGCCGGAGTGGGCCGAACCGCTCGCGGCCCACCTCTCCAAGCGGTCGTACGGCGAGCCGTGGTGGGATGCGCGCGCCGGCCGCGCGGTCGTCGCCGAGACCGTGACGCTCTTCGGGCTCCCGATCGTGCCGCAGCGAACGACCGGCCTCGACCGCGTCGACCGCCGCCTCGCCCGCGAGATGTTCGTCCGCCACGCGCTCGTCGCCGGCGACTGGGAGCAACGACACGGCTTCGTCGAGCGCAACGAGCGCTTCCGGGAGCGGGTCGGGCTGCTCGAGGCCAGGGTCCGCCGGATCGACCTGCTCGACGACCGGACGCTGTTCGAGTTCTACGACGACCGTGTCGGCCCGGAGGTCACCTCGGCCCGGCACTTCGACCGGTGGTGGCGGGACCAGCCCGACGACCTCCTCGACCTGACCCCCTCCGTGCTCACCGGCCGCGGCGGGATCGACCTCGACGACTACCCCGACACCTGGCGGCAGGGCGACGCCGAGTACCGGCTCACCTATCGCTACGAGCCCAACACGCCGCTCGACGGCGCCGCGATCGTGGTCCCCGTGACCGCGCTCAACCAGCTCGACGGCGCAACCCTCGACTGGTCGATCCCGGGCTACCGCCGGGAGCTCGTGGGCCTGCTGGTCCGCTCGCTGCCCAAGGACATCCGCCGCGACCTGATCCCCATGGCCGAGACGGTCGACGCCGCGTTCGCCCGGCTCGGCCGGCCGGAGGGGCGCCTCGTCGACGCGCTCGCCGGCGTCCTGTCGGAGCTCGCCGGCGTGGCGGTCACCGGTGGCGACTTCGACGTCGAGCGGTTGCCACCACACCTCCGGCTCCACGTCGTCGTCGTCGACGACACGGGCGAGGTCCTCGACGCCGGCGACGATCTCGACGCGATCCGCGAGCGCCAGGCGTCGTCGGCGCGGACCGCGCTCGCCGCTGCCGCGCCGGTCGAGGAGCGACGAGCGATCACGAGCTGGGACGTCGGACGGCTGGATCGGGTCGTCGAGCAGCGGTCGGGTGACGGCCACCTGATGCGCGCCTACCCGACGCTGCTCGATCGAGGCGACAGCGTCAGCCTCCGGGTGGTCGACAACGAGGCCCTCCAGCAGCGGGCGATGCGGGGTGGTGTCCGGCGGCTGTTGCTGATGGCGGCCGCGCCGACGCCTGCCAAGGTCGTGCGGTCGCTCGACCAGCCGGCCCGACTCGCGGTGGCGGCGGGCCCGTTCGACCTCGACGACCTCGCATCCGACTGCATCGAGGCGGCGGTCGACGCCGTGATGGCGCGCTTCGAGCTGCCGTGGGACGGCGACGAGTTCGCCCGGATCGAACGTGCCGTCCGCGACGAGGCGCTGGGCCTGTCGGCCGATGCGCTCGCCGTGGCCGCCGACATCGTCGCCGCCGCGCGACGAGTGCGTCAGCGCACCGGCTCGCTCACGGCGCCCGCGCTCCGACCGACCGTCGCCGACGCCGAGGGGCACCTCGACCGCCGCGTCTCGGCGGGCTTCGTCCGCCGCAGCGGGACCGACCGCCTGCCGGACGTGCACCGCTACGTCCGCGGGATCGAGTACCGCCTCGATCACCTCGCCGGCGACGTCGCCCGCGACCAGCGGCGGATGGCCGAGGTCCGTCCGTTCGAGCGCGAGCTCGCCGAGCTCGTCGGCCGGGCGGAGCTCGTCACCGACCAGCTCCGCGAGATCGAGTGGATGCTCGAGGAGTACCGCGTGAGCGTCTTCGCCCAACCGCTCGGGGTGTCGGGATCGGTGAGCCCGAAGCGGATCCGTCGGGCACTCGCCGCCGCCCGGCGATGATCTACGGTCGCCGTCGTGGGGGAGGGTGTCGACTCGGGACGTGCCTGGCTGACCGTCGTGGCGGCGTTCTTCTCGTCGGCGGTCACCCTCGGCACGACCTACAGCTTCGGTGCGTTCTTCGAGTCGATGAGCGAGGAGTTCGGATCGGCGAGCGGTGAGACGGCCGTCGTCTTCGGCGTCACCACCTTCACGTTCTTCTGGCTCGGCATCGCCACCGGCCGGATGGTCGACCGGTTCGGGCCGCGTCCGGTGCTCGCGATCGGTGCGCTCTCGATGCTCGCCGGATTGCTCGCGACCAGTCGCGTCGAGTCGCTCGGTGTCGGCTATCTCACCTACGGCGCCGGGATGGGCATCGCGGCGGCGTGCGGCTACGTCCCGATGGTGGCGATGGTCGGCGGGTGGTTCGTCGAGCGGCGCGCGGTCGCCGTCGGCGTCGCGGTCGCGGGGATCGGCGTCGGGACGATGGTGATCTCGCCGCTGTCGGCCTGGCTGATCGACGAGTACGGCTGGCGCGATACCTACGTGATCCTCGGGGTCGGCGGTGCGGCCGTCCTCGTCGGGTGCATGGCGCTGGTCGCCCGACCGCCGGGCGACGGTGCGCCGCAACCGTCCCGGTTCCGCGATGCGATCGCGAGTCCGGTGTTCCGCCGCGTGCACCTCTCGGCGCTGGCGCTCGGGTTGGCGCTCTTCGTCCCGTTCGTCTTCGTCGGGCAGTACGCGAAGGAGCGCGGCGTCGGCCCGGTCGCCGCGGCGGTCCTGGTCGGCCTCCTCGGGGGCGCGAGCGTGGTGTCGCGGGTCGGGTTCGGCTCGCTCGTACGGCGCTTCGGGTCGTTCCGGCTCTACCGGGCGTGCTTCGTGATCCACGGGGCGAGCTTCGTGATCTGGCTGTTCGCCGGCTCGTCGTACCTGGCGCTCGCCGCGTTCGTCCTGGTCCTGGGCACCGGGTACGGCGGCTTCGTCGCGCTGAGCCCGATCGTCATCTCCGACAACATGGGCGTCGCTGGCCTCGGATCGATCCTCGGCCTGCTGTACACGGCGCCCGGACTCGGTGGGTTGATCGGCCCGCCCGCCGCCGGATGGATGATCGACGAGAGCGGCGGCTACCGCGTGCCGATCATCGCCTGCCTCATCTCGTGTGCGGTGTCGATCGCCATCCTGCGCACCCTGCCGGCGACCCCCGGCGGCCGCCTCGAACGAGCACCCGATGCACGCGGCTGAGGTGTGGACCACCGGACTTGGCTTCGGGAGGAGGAGTTGGAGGGGGAGTGATGAAGTCGACCGATCCGATCGGCTGGCACGGCGCGCAGCGCGACGACGAGCAGATCGAGATCCTGAAGGCCGGCCGCGAGGAGGTCGCGCGCGACGTCGTGGCGCTCGACGTCGAGCTCGGCGGCAACCGCGGGTCGCACCGGTACTCGTTCGGTGCTCCGAGCGGCGAGCGGCGACTTCTGCCTCCCGGGCGCGACCGAGTACCAACCGCTCCATCCCGACATGCGTGACTTCGTCGACGCCGCGACGACCCCGTTCAGCTCGTTCCACGACCAGCGCGGCCACCTCAGCGTCCGCGACCTGCCGTGCCCGTACGTGTGCGTCAACTTCATGCCGGTCGACATGACGCGGCTCAACGGGCCGACGCGCCAGATCCCCGGATCCCAGCACTCGCGGGCGCCGATCCCGACGCTCGAAGAGGAGCCGGAGTGGATGCGGCTCTCGACCGTGTGTCCGGCACCGGCCGGCGCCGTCCAGATCCGTGACGTGCGCGCGTGGCACGGCGGGACGCCCAACCTCGGCGACGAGATGCGCTGGATCCCCAACCTCGAGCTCTACGCACCGTGGTTCCGCGAGCCGATCGTGCCGGGGATCTCGTTCGAGGACCACCGGCGGCTCTCGCCCCGCGCGCAGCGCATCACCCGGCACTGCGTCGCCGACCCGGGGGCCGAGCTCGTGACCGGCTACACCCTCAGGGCGCCGTGACGTCGAAGGTGATCCCGAGGAGGTCTTCGCTGAGCTTCCACAGGCCCGCGCCGGCTGCCTCGTCGCGGGCCGCGTCGGAGATGTGGCTCTCGCCGACCGGGCCCCGGCTGTCGCCGAACCGCGTCGGTCCGTAGTACGCGCCGTTGCGCGCCTCGCTCCCCGCCGCGGCGAGGACCTCCGGCAACGCGCCGTCGGCGGCCGACTGCGCCAGGACCGCGTTCGTGAACTTGTAGACGAACTTGAACACGCCGGTCGGGCCGGTGCTCTGGAGGTTGGTGGCCGAGTAGCCGGGATGGGCGCTCACCGACATCACCTCGGAGCCCGCCGCCTCCAGGCGCCGTGCGAGCTCGAGTCCGTAGACGAGGTTGGCCAGCTTGCTGTGCGCATAGACGGCCGTCGCGGAGTAGTCGTCGGCGAACATCGGGTCGTCGAGCCGGATGCCGCGCGCCTGCCGGTGGGCGATCGAGCTGACCGGGACGATCCTGCCCGAGCGCGCCGACACCAGATCGAACACGAGGGCATCGAGGAGGAAGTGGCCGAGGTGGTTGGTGCCGAACTGGAGCTCGAACCCGTCGGCGGTCTCCCGCTGCGGCGTCTGCATGATGCCGGCGTTGTTGACGACGGCGTCGAGCCCGTCGGTGAGCTCGCGCAGCGCCCGGTCGGCCGCTCGGATCGACGCTGTGTCGGCGAGGTCGAGCGCGACGACGTGCACGTCGCCCGCGCCGGGGATCGCCCGGAGCGAGTCGGCGGCAGCCGCGCCACGCTCGCGCGACCGGGCGCCGATCACGACCGTCGCGTTCGCCCGCCGGAGGTGAGCGGCGGCCTCGTAGCCGATGCCGGAGTTCCCACCGGTGATGAAGAAGGTCTTGCCCGTTTGGTCGTCGAGTCGGTCGATCGTCCAATTCACCGGGTGCAGCCTACGACCGTGGCCGGGTGATGGTTCCTCCGTCAACCCGGGCGCGGCACCCGGATCCGGGCGATCACCTCGTCGGGATCGTCGGTGAGCAGCATCAGCGACCGATAGTCGCGGCCGTCGGCGAGTGCGGTGAGCAGCGGCCAGGCGGGCAGCCGCTCGGTCCAGTGCCGCGTGCCGAACAGCACCATCGGTGACGGGGGACCGAAGCTCGCATAGTGGTTCTGGGTCGCGTCCTGGAAGATTTCCTGGGTCGTGCCGGCGCTCCCCGGGGCGAACACGACGCCGTGCGTCGCGATCGCCAGCAGACCCTCCTCGCGGACGCTGTTGGCGAAGTACTTGGCGATCTTGGTGGCGAAGGCCGCGGGCGGCTCCTGTCCGTACATCCAGGTCGGGATGCCGATCGAGTCGTGTTCGACCGGATCGGGGAGCGGCCACCGCTCCCGGACCGCCATCGCACGATGGAGCCAGTCGGGGTCGGCGTACTCCCGGCCGGTCGCGGCGCCGGCAGGTCGCGGCGCCAGGAGACCGATCGCAGTGTCGAGCTGGTCGTCGGGGAAGTGGGCCATCCACGCACCGAGATGCGTCGCCTCCATCGCACCCGGCCCGCCACCGGAGAGCATCAGGTAGCCGTCCCGCGTCAGCGTGCGTGCGATGCGGGCGACGTCGGCGTAGTCGGCCGACGAGCGCTCGATGCCGTGACCGCCCATGATCGCCACCGGGCGGTGCCCGGCCAGGTCGTCGTGGAGGGCGTCGCTGATCGAGTGGTCGTGGAGCCGTCGCGCCAGGCTCTCGTCGATCCGCGGTGGGTACTGGCGGCCGGTGGCGAGCCAGTGCCGGTAGACGGCGGCGTCGTACGTTCCCTCCCATCCGTCAGGGTCGGACGGGTCGAAGCCGGCGAAGAGCTCGTCGGGCGCGTAGAGCCTGGCGCGGTGGGCGGGGTACGGTCGCGCCGGGTCGTCCCGGACGACGGTCGCCCCCGTCGTCGTCAGGTACCCCGCCTGGGCGGGGTGGAGCCGGCACGACAGGAAGAGGCACCCGTCGAAGTCGCCCTCGCGGAACCCGGCGACGTCGCGCAGGTCGAGACCCTGGAACGCGGCGTGCGGCCGGGGTGCGGGCATCGCGAGCCACTCCTCGCACGCTGCGAGGTCGTCGATCTCGCGCATGCGGCCGACCCTAACGAACGCACTCCGGTACGGTCGGGAGACGATGGCCCGTGGAGATCGCCAGTTGCCGACCGTCGTCGTCGCCCGGACGCCGAAGCTCGGTCGCGAGCGCGAGTTCGAACGCTGGTTGCGGCGACTGGCGGCGGGGGCGAGCGATGCGCCCGGCCACGTGGCGGCCGACGTCCAGCCGCCCGACGACGCACACCCCGACGAGTGGGTGATCGTCTACCAGTTCCGCGACGCCCAGTCGCTCCAGGCCTGGCTGCGGTCGCCGCGGCGCGCAGCGCTCCTCGACGACGGGCGTGATCTGCTCGCCGGCGAGGAGCGCGAACAGGTCATCGCGCTCGCCGAGGAGACCGAAACGGTGACCGCCGTGGCGTCGTTCCGGATCCGCCCTGGTCAGGAGGCTCGGACGACCGAGTTCCACGACCGCCTGCTCGAGTTGCTGCCGCAGTTCCCCGGATACCTGAGCTGCGAGCTGTTCGAGCCGGTTCCCGGTGTGCAGGACGACGTCGCCGTCGTGTTCTCCTTCGACTCGCGCGAGCACCTCGACGCCTGGTTCCGCTCCGAGGAGCGGGCACGCCTGCTCGCCGACGTCGCGGAGTTCGTCGAGGGCTCGACCACGGTCAACGTCGTCGACGGCTTCGGGGGGTGGTTCTCCGGCACCGTCGGGCCCGAGCCGCGCCGCTGGAAGCAGGCGACCGTCGTGCTCCTCGCGCTGTTCCCGACGGCGGTGGTGTTGACCGCCGTCCGCCAGTGGCTGCTCCCGGACGTGCACTGGATCGGCGCCGTGCTGTTCGCCAACGTCTTCGGCGTGATCATCCTGTCGTGGGTGCTCATGCCCTGGCTGACGCGGCTGTTCAGCGGCTGGTTGCGCCGCTGACGACCTCGTCCGGCGACCTCGTCCGGCGGTGGCGAGCGGGGGTCAGAGCCGTCGCGTCCAGCATCGCTGCTGGGCGTCGAACTCGAAGCCGATGCGCTGGAGGTACGAGCGATGCGTCTCGCTCTCGCCGGCGGTGTCGAGCCGCCGGATGCCCTGATCGCGGAAGACGACCGCCCCGTCGTGGTACAGCCACCGGCCGATCCGCGAGTCGCGGTAGGCGCGCAGCACGTAGTCGAGATCGATGTGGAGGACGTCGTCGTGGCGACGACCGAGCACGACGCCGGCGGGGAGGCCGTCCCGGGTGACGACGATCGCGAGGTCGCGTTCGGTCTCGGTCGAGAACGACGGCTGGAACTGGGCGATGTCGGCGGCGTGGTTGCGCAGGAAGTCGACGAGGAACGGGGAGTCGTTCGGGACGACGATCGCGCCGAGGTCACGCCGCCCGCCGAGCTCGCGGGTGAGGAACCAGACGTTGATCGCGGCGATCGCGGCGTTCGTGACGATGATCGGTACCGACTCGATGAGCGCGCCGTAGGCGACGAACGTGAGCGAGCCGATCAGGGAGATCGTGCGCAGCCGGACGACGCTCGTCATCGCCAGCGAGGCGACGACGAGCGCGGAGGCCAGGTAGCCGACCAGCTCGGTGCCGTCGAAGCTCATCGTCCGCTCCGGTCAGCCGGCGAGGCGGTCGACGGTCGCCTGGAAGTCACGAACGGTGTCCGCGATGATGTCGGCGACCGGGCGCACGGCGTCGATCCGGCCGACGACCTGCCCGCCGAGGGCGATCGCCGCGTTCATGTCGCCACGGAAGTACAACGCCTTCGGATCGCCGAAGTCGCCGAACACGTCGTGCTCGGCCTGCTCGAGTGCCGTGCTCCGCTCGGTGCGCAACGCTCGCAGGGCCGGCGAGTGGCGCTGGTTGAGGAACACCGTGTCGGTCTCGGCAGCGTCGACGATCGCCTGCTTCCAGTTGTCGTGCACCGGCGACTCGGCTGCCGACACCATCCGCGTGCCCATCTGCACGCCCTCGGCGCCGAGCGCGAACGCGGCGGCC
>CBFCWS010000111.1:0-8803 GCA_965601765.1 uncultured Ilumatobacter sp.
GCGCCATGTGGCGAACTGGGTCAAGGACAAGAAGGGCATCGTGGACACGCCCGCTCCTGCTCCCGCTGCAGCCCCTGCCGCTGCACCTGTCGCGGCTGCGCCGGCCGCTGCTGCGCCGGCCGCGGCTGCGGTCGATGAGGTGTTGGCGACGGTGACCGAGGTGGTCGCGGAGATGACGGGGTATCCGGCCGATCTGTTGGATCCGGATCTCGATCTCGAGGCTGATCTGGGTGTCGACACGGTGAAGCAGGCCGAGGTGTTCGCCGGAGTGCGTGAGCGCTACGACGTCGAACGCGACGAGTCGCTCCAGCTGCGTGATTTCCCGACGCTGCGCCATGTGGCGAACTGGGTCAAGGACAAGAAGGGCATCGTGGACACGCCCGCTGCAGCACCTGCTCCTGCTGCTGCGCCGGCAGCCGCCCCTGCCGCCGAGGCCGCCGGCGACCCGATCCTCGCGACGGTCACCGAGGTGGTCGCGGAGATGACCGGCTATCCGTCGGAGCTGCTCGACCCCGACCTCGATCTCGAGGCTGATCTGGGTGTCGACACGGTGAAGCAGGCCGAGGTGTTCGCCGGAGTGCGTGAGCGCTACGACGTCGAACGCGACGAGTCGCTCCAGCTGCGTGACTTCCCGACGCTGCGCCACGTCGCCGACTGGGTGCGAGCCCGCACCGACGCCGCTCCGGCGGCCGTGGCCGGCGGCGCGGCTCCGGCGGCGGAGGCCCCCGAGGCTCCGGCTGTCGTCCACGGTGACTTCGACGCCGTCGACGCTCTGCCGCGCCGTGTCCCGACGCTGACCGTCCGACCGTCGATCGAGCAGTGCGTCGCCACGGGCGTCGAGCTCGACGGTGCCCGCATCGTCGTCATGCTCGACGAGGGCGGTGTCGGCGAGGCGCTCGTCAAGAAGCTCGACAAGGCGGGTGCGACGACGCTCGTGCTCGAGGTCGGCATCGGCACCGACGAGCTGCTCGAGCAGCTCGGAGCCTGGCAGGACGAGGCGCCGATCACCGGCGTGTACTGGTTGCCGGGTCTCGACCCGGACGGCGACCTCGCCGACTACGACCTCGAGCGGTGGCGCGAAGCGCTCCGCCGTCGGGTCAAGTCGCTCTACGCCACCATGCGCCATCTCTACGATTCGTCGCCGTTCCTGGTGTCGGCGACCCGCCTCGGCGGTGCGCACGGCTACGACGAAGGCGGCGCCACCAACCCGCTCGGCGGACCTGTGGTCGGCTTCACGAAGTCGTACAAGAAGGAGAAGCCCGACGCCCTGGTCAAGGCCGTCGACCTCGCCGAGAGCCGCAAGACGGCGGCGATCGCCGACCAGTTGATCGAGGAGACGCTGACCGATCCCGGCTGCGTCGAGCTCGGTCGACGGGGCGACCAGCGCCTCGGTGTCGCCTTCGTCGAGCAGCCGTTCCCGCCACAGGGCGAGGAGTCGGGCATGACGCTCGACGAGTCGTCGGTCTTCCTGGTCACCGGCGCCGCCGGCAGCATCGTGTCGGCGATCACCGCCGATCTCGCGGCCGCCTCCGGCGGCACCTTCCACCTGCTCGATCTCACGCCGACGCCCGATCGTGACGACCCCGACCTCCAGGCGTTCCGCACCGACAAGAACGGGTTGAAGGCGACGATCGCCGCTCGCATCAAGGCCGAGGGCGGCAAGCCCACGCCGGTCGCGATCGAGCGGGAGCTCGCCGGGTACGAACGACGCGACGCGGCCCTGACCGCGATCCAGTCGGTCGAGGCGGCCGGCGGCACCGTGCACTACCACTCGGTCGACCTGACCGACGCCGACGCCGTCGCAGCAGCGCTCGACGCCGTGCGCGAGCACAGCGATCACATCGACGTGCTGCTGCATGCTGCGGGGTTGGAGATCAGCCGCAACCTTCCCGAGAAGGAGCCGCGCGAGTACAACCTCGTGTTCGACGTCAAGAGCGACGGCTGGTTCAACGTGTTCCACGCCGCTCAGGACCTCCCGATCGGAGCGACCGTCGTGTTCTCCTCGGTCGCCGGCCGGTTCGGCAACCAGGGCCAGACCGATTACTCGGCCGCCAACGACCTGCTCTGCAAGATCACGAGCAACCTGCGGCGGACGCGTCCCGAGACGCGCGGGCTGGCCTTCGACTGGACGGCATGGGGTGGCATCGGCATGGCGACCCGCGGGTCGATCCCGAAGATCATGGAGATGGCCGGTGTCCAGATGCTGCCGCCCGAAGCCGGTGTGGCATGGATCCGTCGCGAGCTCACCGCATCCGACTTCCGCGGTGAGGTCGTCGTCGCCGGGACCCTCGGCATGATGGCCGCCGAGTACCACGACGACGGCGGTGTCGACCCCGAGGCACTCCTCGGCGAGGGTCCGCACGGTCCGATGATCGGAAGCGCCCGGATGAGCGTCCACGACGGACTGGTCGTGACGACGACGCTCGATCCGGCCGAGCAGCCGTTCCTCGACGATCACCGCATCGACGGCACGCCGGTCCTCCCCGGCGTGATGGGGATGGAGGCGTTCGCTGAGGCCGCCCAGCTCGTGGCACCCGACCTCCGGGTGCTCGCTGTCGAGAACGTGTCGTTCGCGGCGCCGCTCAAGTTCTTCCGGGACGAACCCAGGGAGATGACCGTGCGGGTGGTGGCGACACCGACCGACGACGGGATCGTCGCGACGTGCTCGCTGTCCGCGGAGCGGATGCTGCCCGGCAGCGACACGCCGCAGCGCACCGTGCACTTCACGGGCACGGTCCGTCTCGGCAACGGCGACCCGGAGACGGTCGACGGCTGGGTCGCCGGCGAGGCCGACGGTCCCGAGCTGAGCGCCGAGCAGGTCTACTCGTTCTACTTCCACGGGCCGGCCTATCAGGTCGTGCAGCAGGGGTGGCGGTCCGACGGAGCATCGGTGGCCGTGATGGCCGGCGACGACCTGCCCGACAACCACGTCCCGGCCGATGCGCCGCTCCTGACCGCTCCACGGCTCGCCGAGCTGTGCTTCCAGACCGCCGGCCTCTGGCAGGCGGGCCGGGAGGATCTGCTCGGGTTGCCGATGGAGGTCGGCCGGGTGTCGGTGCTCGGCGATCCGTCGGCCGGTGGCCTGCGCGCCGTCATGCGCCAGATCGGTGACGGCGAGTACGAAGGTGTCGTGCTCGACGGCGACGGCGGTGCCGTGATGTACATGGGCGGCTATCGGACCGTGGCGCTGCCCGCGCCGATCCCCGACGACGTCGCCGCCGACCTGCACGCGACCTATCGCGACTGAACCGTCGCTTCGAGCAGAGAGGACCAGATGGGGGACATGATGAGGCTCGGGGTCATCGACCGCGGCGAGACCGCGGTTCGCATCCTGAACGCGGTCCACGGCTACACGCGTGGCGAGCACGCGATCGCCGCGGTCCTGGTCGACTGCGAACCCGACCCGCAGGCCTGGTACGGCCGCGAGGCCGACGAGGTCGTCGTGCTCGACTGCGACGACGGCCGTGCCGGTGTCGAGCAGGTCGCCGCCGCGCTCCAGGGTGCCCGCGTCGACGGGGTGTGGATCGGCGCGGGGTTCGACGCCGAGCGCGTCGAGCTGATCTCGGCCTGCGAGCAGGGGGGGATCGTCGTCGTCGGTCCGTCCGCCGCGGACATCGCTGCGGTCGGGCGGGTCCCGACGCCGGGCACGGAGACGGCCGCACGCTGGCTGGTCGAGGTCGACGTGCTCGCGGACGACCGGGGCACGGTGTGGTGTCTGGGTACCCGCGACGTGAGTGTGCGGGACGCCGCCGGGACCGCCTTCGCCGAGGCGCCGTGCTCCGCCCTCCCACCCGAGACCCTCGACGCACTCTGCACGGATGCGGTGGCGATCGTCACCGAGACGGGGTACCACGGTGCCGGTGTGTTCACCTTCGCCGTCGACGCCGATGGCGAGTGGGGCCTGGCGTCGATCGACGTCGTGGCACCACCCGAGCACGCGACGACGGAGGAGCGGACCGGGACGAGCGTGCTCGGCGACCGCCTGGGCGTCGCGCTCGGCCGGCCGCTGGCGGCCCAACCGCCGGCAGCGGACGGCGTCGCCGTCGAAGCCCGGCTCGTCGCCGAAGACGTCGCTCCCGACGCCAACGTCGCGATGCTCTCGTTCCCGGTCGGTACCGGGGTGCGGATCGACGCCAATCGTCGCCGCGGCGATCTCGTCGACGACGCCGATCCGCTGATCGCCGTGCTCACCGCCTGGGGACCCGATCGCAGCTCGGCGTTGGGGCGGCTCCACCGTGCGCTCAAGCGGACCTCGGTCGTGATCGACGGTGCGACGACCAACCGTGCGGTTCTGCTCACGATGCTCCAGCACCCCGATCTGGTCGCCGGCCCGGTCGACGTCGAGTGGCTGCCGGCGACCTTGCCCGAGCTCCGGGTGGTCGCGCCGTCGGCGCCGGCGCTGCTCGCCGCGGCGGTCGAGGCCTACGAGGCCGACGCCGCACTGGCACAGGATGCGTTCTTCGCCGCAGCGGCCCGCGGCCGTCCGGTGAACCCCGCCGATGTGGGTGACGGCATCGAGCTGTCGTATCGCGGCGTGTCGTACCGGCTCACCGTCGACCGGACCGGACCCGACAGCTACACGATCGAGCACGACGGCACCGTCGCCGAGGTGCAGGTCGACCGGCTCGACACCTTCGAGCGTCGCCTCGCGTGCGGCGGGCGGCGCTATCGCGTCGTCGTCTCGCCGACCCCGTCCGGCGTACGTGTCGAGGTCGACGGCGCCACCCACGTGATCGATCGCGACGACGGACAGGTGGTCCGCGCCGGCTGGCCGGCGCTGGTCGTGTCGGTCGCGGTGGAGCCGGGTCAGACGGTCGCCGCCGGCGAGCCGATCGCCGTCCTCGAGTCGATGAAGATGGAGACGGTCGTGACCGCGCCGTCCGCCGGTGAGGTGACCGCGGTCGCGATCAGTCCCAACAGCCAGATCGAGCGCGGGGCACCGCTCATCCGGCTGCGCTCGCACGAGCGCCAGCTCGACGGCGAGCCGGCCGGCGTCGATCTGACCGGCTACGAGCGCCACGTCGACTTCACCCGCAAGCCCTGCGATCGGGTGTACGACCCGCTCGGCAACTACGTGCTCGGCTTCGACCTGTCGGACGACGCGCTCAAGAAGCTGGTCGTCCAGCAACGGCGGCTCTCCGAGATCGCCGAGGTCGACGATCCGGACCTGCTCGCGTGCGAGGACGGTCTGCTCGACATCGTCGCCGATCTCGGCGCCCTCTACCGCCCGCAGACCGAGATCGATCCCGACGACGATCTCGTCCAGGTCCGCGAGAACACCCAGGAGTACCTGATCTCGTTCGTGCAGTGGATGGACGCCGAGCGCGCCCGGTTGCCCGAGTCGTACCGTGAGCGGCTCCTGCGGGCCCTCGCGCGCTACGGCGTGTCGGATCTCGATCGGGACGCCGAGCTGGAAGCCGCCCTCACGCGCCTGTTCCGCTCGTTCTCGCGGCTCGCCGAGATCAGCGGACTCGTCGTCGCCATCCTCCAGCGTCGCCTCGATCACCGCAGCGAGCTGGCATCGGTCGTCGACGCCGACACCGCGGCGCGCCTCGATCGACTGGCGCGAGCGACCCAGGGCCGCCAGCAGGCGATCGCGGATCTCGCGCGCGACGTGCGCTTCCACCTCTTCGACGAGCCACCGATGCTCGATGCCGTCACCGCCACGTACGCGGAGATGCGCGATCGGTTCGACCAGATCGCCGCCGACCCGCATGGCGACGACGTCGAGGCGCACTACGAGCGGCTGGTGTGGTGTCCCTATCCGCTCCGGCCCGAGCTCGTTCGCCAATGGCGGCTCGGCGACGCCGACTCGGCCGACTCGGCCGTGCGGCGTGCCGCCGCCGTCGAGGTCTACCTCCGGCGCTTCTACCGGGTCCGGGAGATCTCGCCGGTACGTCACCATCAGGTCGGCGGCGTCCGCTTCGCCTCGGTCGACTACTCGGTGAGCGCCGACGTCGCGAGTGATCACCGGGCGGCCGACGTGCACGTCGTCGTCTCGTTCCAGCCGCTCGACCGGCTCGGTCGGCTCGCGACCGCGATCGCCGAGCACCTCGAGGACGTCGATCCCGATCGCGAGCTCGTCGTCGACGTGATCGCATCCGAGCCGGGCGAGATCGGCGACGTCGGTGATCTCGCCGCCGAGGTCCAGGCACTCGCGTCGTCGGCCGAGTTCGGGCGTCGCGTGCACCGCCTCGACGTGACCGTCACGTTCGAGGAGGGAGCCGCTGAGGAGCATCTCCGCACGCAGACGGTCACGTTCGCCCAGGACGAGGCCGGCGAGTGGTTCGAGCACGAGCTGCTGCGCAACCTGCACCCGATGCTCGCCGAACGCCTCGAGCTGTGGCGGTTGTCGAACTTCGCCCTCGAGCGCCGCCCCTCGCCCGAGGACGTCTACCTCTTCCACGGCACCGCCCGCGACAACCCCGCCGACCGCCGGCTCTTCGCGATCGCCGAGGTCCGCGAGCTCGAGGCGGCGACCGACCCGGCCAGCGGTGCGGTCCACTACCCCCGGCTCGAGCGCACGGGGCTGCTCGCGATGGCGGCCATGCGGGCCGAGCTGGCGCGCCACACCGGGCGTGATCGGCCGGTCGCCAACCGGTTGGTCCTCGACATCACCGCGCCGTGGACGCTGCCGCCCGACGACGTCCACGCGCTGTCGAGTCGCTTCGAACCGCTCGCCCGGCGCGTCGGCCTCGAGAAGGTCGTGCTCAAGGTGCGGCTCCCCGACGAGTCGGCGCCCGACGGGCTGCGCCCGGCCGTCCTGCACTTCGAAGGCGTCGGCAGCACGGTGCTCGTCCGCGAAGACGTCGCCGGCGACGAGCCGGTGAAGCCGCTGACGACCTACCGTCAGAAGGTGCTGACGGCGGCGCGGTTCGGCGCCCCGTACCCGTTCGAGATCGTCCGGCTCCTCACCGAGGGCCGATCGGCCCCGGGACTCCCCGACGACCACTTCGTCGAGCTCGAGCTCGAGGAGGGCGTCGAGCCGGACGGCAGCGACGACCGTCTCGTACCGATCGACCGCCCGCCCGCCCAGAACACCGCCCACGTCGTGGTCGGCCTGGTCACCAACCACACCGAGGTCGTCCCCGAGGGCATGACCAGGGTGGCGATCCTGTCCGACCCGACCCAGGGTCTGGGTAACCTGGCCGAGCCCGAGTGCCGGCGGATCGACGCGGTGCTCGCGTATGCGCTCGAGCACGCGCTGCCGGTCGAGTGGTTCGCCGTGTCGAGCGGCGCGCTCATCGCCATGGACTCCGGGACCGAGAACATGGACTGGATCGCCCGGACGTTGCGCCGGTTGATCGAGTACACCCAGGCCGGCGGCGAGGTCAACATCGTCGTGACCGGCATCAACGTCGGCGGGCAGCCGTACTGGAACGCCGAGGCGACGATGCTGACGCACACCAAGGGCATCCTGGTGATGTCGCCGGCGTCGACCATGGTGCTGACCGGGAAGCAGGCGCTCGACTTCTCCGGCGCCGTGAGCGCCGACGACAACTTCGGCATCGGCGGCTACGACCGGGTGATGGGCCCGAACGGCCAGGCCCA
Source organism: uncultured Ilumatobacter sp. (assembly GCA_965601765.1). Classification (GTDB taxonomy): domain Bacteria; phylum Actinomycetota; class Acidimicrobiia; order Acidimicrobiales; family Ilumatobacteraceae; genus Ilumatobacter. The sequence goes on from CBFCWS010000111.1 coordinate 7,552, forward strand.
GTACTGGGCACCGTCGTTCCCCGCCGCCTGCGAGCTGCTGCTCCAGCACTACGACTACACCTACGTCGTCCCGGGCGAGCGGTTCCCGCGCCGGCGCCCGACGGTCGACGCGATCGACCGCGACGTCCGATCGAGCCCGCACGCCGAGCTCGCCGGGAGCCCGTTCCGGACGGTCGGCGACGTGTTCTCCCAGGAGCTCAACCCGGATCGCAAGCAGCCCTTCGACATGCGATCGGTGATGCGAGCCGTCTCCGACACCGATGCCGAACCGCTGGAGCGGTGGAAGGACCTCCGCGACGGCGACACGTCGATCGTCTGGGACACGACGGTCGGCGGTGTGCCGGTCTGCATGATCGGGCTGGAGTCGCACACGGTCGCGCGTCAGGGCTTCGTCCCCGCCGACGGGCCGCCGGCCTGGACGTCGGGCACGCTGTTCCCGCACTCGTCGCGCAAGACCGCTCGCTCGATCAACGCCGCGAGCGGGAACCGGCCACTGGTGGTGCTCGCCAACCTCTCCGGGTTCGACGGGTCGCCCGAGTCGATGCGTCGCCGACAGCTCGAGTTCGGCGCCGAGATCGGTCGGGCGATCACGAACTTCGACGGACCGATCGTGTTCGTGGTGGTGTCGCGGTACCACGGCGGTGCCTTCGTCGTGTTCTCCAAGGCGCTCACCGAGTCGATGGAGATCGCCGCGGTCGAGGGATCGTTCGCGTCGGTGATCGGCGGCGCTCCGGCTGCGGCGACGGTGTTCGCCCGCGAGGTCAAGCAGCGCACCCAGCGCGACGAACGTGTCGTGGCGGTGCGTGAGGCGTTGGCGGCCGCCAGCGGTCCCGAGGCCGCAGCGCTCCGGGCCGATCTCGCGACCGTGTCCGACGCCGTGCGGTCCGAGAAGCTCGGTGAGGTGGCCGACGAGTTCGACAGCGTCCACACCATCGAGCGGGCGCAGCGAGTGGGGTCGGTCGACAGGATCATCCCTGCCGTCGAGCTGCGGCCGTACATCATCGACGCCCTCGAGCGCTCGATGCCCAATTTCCTCCCCGGCTGACCAGCTCTCCACACTCACGCGCACTCGCACTCTGTGGCAGCGATCAGGGCGCGCGTGCGCGCAATCGCTGCCAGGGAGCGTGCACCGGAACTCTGTGGCAGCGATGCTGACGCCCGCGTGCGCGATCGCTGCCACAGAGTGGCAGGTGCGACGGGGTGGGTGCGGACGGACTCTGTGGCAGCGATCAGGGCGCCGGTGCGCGGGATC